>JAQUHM010000053.1 GCA_028683595.1 Geobacteraceae bacterium
AGCCAAGCCCCATCGGGCATTGTTGCTGACGTGGAACAAGGGAGTGACAATGAGAAAGCACGCGCAGGTCTTTATTGCAGGACTTATAGTAGGGATTGCCCTGATGGCGCTTCTTGCCCAAAAAGTAATGCCCAGTAACCCCACCAAAAGCATGCTGAAGATCCTGGCGCCGGGCGGTAAGATGGGGATAGAGCTGCAGGTGGAGGGAGAGTCCATCGACTACGCAAAGATGTTGTCGCAATTATTTGCCAATGAATTCATGAGAGATGCTGCCATCAAGTGGCTTGAAAAGAAGGAGAAGATCTATCCCCTCGACTCAACGGACCTTGCCGGCGCCATATCGTCGGAGTTGTGCAGCCCTATTCCCGATGCACCCATGGAGGTCCGGCTTGCTAAGGGGTGTGAATGCGCGCAGAAACCGGTTGTGAGAGCGCTGCGGGAACTGGCGTCTGAACACAGGCCACCGTTTCATTATGTCGGAATCACGGGAAAACTGGGGGTGCCCGACAACGAGAAGGACCAGCCGGCAAAGGGAAAGGCGAGCGTCTGCCGCGATAGCGAATTTTTCGGCAAGAATCTGCAGGTGGTGAATCCCTTGGACAGCACGGCAATTGAAGTCGAGGCCAGCGGGTATTATCTGTGCACCCATGCGGTAACGTTTCCCGACATCCAACTCGAATCCGAGGACGCGTCGCGTCTCTTCCCCAAAACAGTCCGCAGGAGGCTGGAAGACGTAATCATCGTTCCCCTGGAATAGGGTGACATAAATGGGACACCAAAAATAACCGAGGAAACAACCGCATGAATAGAACGGCGTCCCCCCCCCTTTGCGGCCTTCCTTATGGAGTCCCTGCTTCTCGGCTTGGTCGGCGGCTGCATCGGGCTTTTCTTTGCCTCCTTCCTGCAACTCTTCACTATTTCCACGCTCAATTTCCAGACCTCCTCGGAGCTGGCCTTCAGTTTTACTCTTACCTTTGAAATCTTCTACAAGTCCCTTCTCTTTTCTCTCATTATGGGTTTTGTCGGTGGGGTGTTGCCGGCCTTTCGGGCTGCAAGGAAGAATATTGTCGAGGCTTTGAGGGTTACCTGAGCGGTGACGCCGGTTCGAACGTTTGTTTTTTTGTTTCTGATGCGGGTAAGTATTCTGCTTTGACAATGATGAGCGTCGATTATATAGTGCATGTTTATTGGAAGATGCTATGTAGTTTCCATCCGGAAACGGTCTGTTTTCACCCTGACTGCGTCAATCAGCGGTCTTGATTGTGCGACCTACAGTAGTACGTCTCCGCACAATCCCTTGGACTCGCCCCAAGGGCAGTCTTCGCTGTCAACTTTTGTAAGCAAAAGTTTCTTGTCAGGACAAAAAAATCCTCGTTTCCGAATTGGAAACCGCTAGTTTCTTATCCGGAGTTTCCGGATGGAAACTATTTAGTGTCATTCGTTTGCGTTCTATTACCGGTGGTTGTTGCCTCAGGGAAAGAGCTGGTGGGTGTTGGCCACGTTTGGAATGATTTTTTATCAAGTGGTTGCGACGAGAGAGGCTTTTGTTTTTTTAGGAGCCAGATGCGGAGATGGGTAGATGAACGGATCTGGTCAACAAGGAGTTGGCATATAAAATTGTTGCTTAAGGTGGATCAGCCTATTATTCAAAAGAGAGGTTTGCTTGGAGTGAGCCTTGAAGAGAGGAAAACATGACTGACAAAATAGGGGAACTGCTCGAAAATGAAATATCAGAAATCGACTACGATAATCTTACTTCTGATCTGAGGGAGCATTACAAGGAATTATCTGAAAAGGATACACCTGATTACTTCACGCCGCATGACGACTCCCATTGTGAAGCCGTGGAAAAGCTTGTTCTTGAGCTTGTTTCCAAAAGCCAGATCGAATTAAGCAATCTTGAGAAGTTCATTCTTGTAGCCTGCGTATGGACACACGACATAGGCATGTTCACCAAGGTAGCGACAGATTATCTTGAACAATATTCAGGTGGTAATGGTTATACACCAGAAAGTAAACGTGAACTGCATGAAGAAATATCCTCTTGGTATATTAATCATGACAGCTCCAACAATTCTGTCAAAACTTTATTCACAAAAAATAATATCGCCGAAAACTTACAACGCCCCTATCTAAACACAATAAGTATTATCATCAAATACCACAGAAGAAAATTTAACATTCAAGATTGTCCAGTATACCGCTTCATCTGGGGAGAGCGGATTAATGCACGTCTAATTGCATGTCTCGTTCGGTTAGGAGACACTCTGCATATTGACACAAGTCGCTATGATCGTCGAATTTACAACATTCTTCAGATCGGCAATTTCGACAGGACATCCCGGCTTCACTGGTTGAAAAGCTATCTGGTTTCTTCCGTTTATTTGGATATCGAACGTAACACAATACTCATAACTATTGATCTTCCAGCGTCGATTTTGTCGGAAGGATATGAAGCAGAGGAAGCCTTCAAGAAGCTTAAATTTATTGTTCACGACGATGTCTATGAAGATCTTCTGGCTGTCCTGGATGTATTTAGAGATTATGGCTATCGATTCTACAACAAGGTTGGAGTCGAAATAAATCGTACTCCAGGCATTACTGGCAAAATACAAACCGAGATTGAAGGCATTTTGAATGATCTCGTAATAATTCAGTCGCCTAACACTTCGAAATTAATTGGTAAATCCATAGAGAGTATAGAATCACTCTGCGGCTATCCCTTCGATAATTATGAGAATTTCTACAATCAGACTGAACAATTAGTTAATCATCTAAAGAAAATTTCCAGCGACCGGCCGTGCCATGTCGGGTTGCAAGAACTGGTTGGCAAGTTCGAAAGCATTTTTTCAGAGTTTCCCAAAAAAGAGTCGAACAAAGGAAAGACGGAAATTGCTGCAGCTAATAAAAAGCTGAAGACCTTCACTGAAGGTATAAAAGGAATGAGGGAAAAGAACATCGCAAGCATCAATATCAAGGCACCGGAAACGCTGAAAGGTGTAAGCAATATCCTCTTATTTAGTTACAGCAAAATGGTTTCAGAGTTTCTCAGTATGGCGGACAACGATTTTAAGACAACCGCACAAATCTACATATTTGAGAACGTAGGAAAACGACAGCATTCGATTTCTGACCGACTTGATTATTCTGACGGAGTTAATTATGCGCTAACTCTGCATGCTTATCGATTTGTCAACATTACAGTCTTGCCTGATACTTCTGTGGCAGCACTTTTGGGCGACAAAACAAAAGGATTGAATCCGGAAAACAGTCTTTTTCTTTTCGGGGCTAATGGGGTTGACAAAAACTCGTTCTACTGCGGACATACATCAGGTCATCTCATGATGGCAATCGTAGCCAGTTATTTTAGAATTCCATGTAAGGTAATCTGCGACTCCCAAAAGATAGGGACAATCAATTTTAACTCTACCTTGGAAAGAAAGGGGCTGCATTGGTTGACCGGACAGAAATCTCTCGAAGATGAATTGCAAAGTAAAAATATCCGGCTTTTCAACTACCGCGAGGATAGTATCGACTCATCGCTGATTACCTGCCTTATTACAGATGACAAAGATATTGAGGACGAGTTTGTTTGTATCAAAAAGCCCATTTTAGTTGAGAAAGATAAGACGCCATCTCTCCCCAGAACACAAAATAGAAGGAAAAGAAAAGTCGCGGATCCAAATCTCAAAAAGTAGGAAGAGGACAAGTTCTAATCATAATCAAATGCGAGGGACAGAAGAAAACTGGGACACTGACCTGCCCTCTATTGCGAAGACAGGTCAATCGCTGGTGGTCGGACATCATGGACATTGAGCCCATTCCTGACTTTCTCAAGCTGAATATTTCCATTCCAGCGGGCATTGGCGAACAAGATGAGAGTGTTCCGGTTGAATCTGCTCGATTCCTGGAATCAAAGTTCAAAGAGTCAGGCAAGAGCAACCTCATTCTCAAAGTCTACCCCGGTGCGGATCACCGTTTGAGCGACAGTGGCGTTTCTCATCGCAGCGAATTTTTTGCAGAGCTAAGCAGTATTTTACAATCAAAAGGAGAACCGCATGCGCGACGTGATCCTCCATGCTTTTAACTGGACCTATACTGAAGTGGCCTCCCGTGCTCAAGATATCTCAAGGATCGGCTACGGCGCGGTACTCCTCCCCCCACCACTTTACAGCGACGAGGACAGCAGCAGCTGGTGGCAGCGCTATCAGCCGAAAGACTATCGGGTCATCAGGTCGTTCTTGGGTGGAAAAGCTGAGCTTGAGCTGGCAATCAAGGCCTTGCACGATCATGGTGTGAGGGTCTATGTCGACATCGTCTTCAACCATATGGCAAACGAAAAAGGACTACGAGATGACCCCTATCACTTCCCCGGCGATCAGGAACTGGCACGCTACCGTGAACAGGAGGCGTTCGAAACAGACCGGCTCTACGGCAACCTGAACGTCGGGCTCTTCAGCCCCTGGGATTTTAATCCGGAAGGAGATATCCGCAACTGGAACGATCTCTACGAATCACAGGAACATTGGCTCTCCGGCCTCCCCGACCTGGACCTCAACGACTGGGTGATCCAGCAGCAGCAGACCTGCCTGGCCGCTCTGAACTCTCTTGGTTTCGACGGCTACCGCATCGACGCCATCAAACACCTCCCCCTGGAACACATCACCCGCGTCTTTCAGACAGCCGAGATGAATGAGGAATTCGTTTTTGGCGAGGCCCTCACTGCCAACGACAGCGAAGAAAACATCTTCCTCTGGCCCCTCATGGACCAAACCACCATCTCCTTTTACGATTTCCCTCTCCACGAGACCCTGCGCCGCGTCTTCTCACCAACAGGGACAATGAGGGAACTTGTCGATCCGGCGGCGTACCGCCAGGCATTACCCTGGAACCGTGGGGTTACCTTCAGCGTCACCCATGACATCCCGTACAACGACGGTTTCCGTTGGCAGATGCTCGACCCCCAGGACGAGTTTCTGGCTAACGTCTATATTATCTGCCGGAACGGCGGTGTCCCGCTGGTCTTTTCCGACCACAACGAGAGCGCTAAAAGCTACGGAAATGACCGCAACCGCTGGAACGAGGCCTGGCAGCGTGCCGATACCGTGGCAATGATTACGTTCCACAATGCCGTGCACGGCGTCCCGCAGTGGTCCCTTTTCGAGAACGACGGCTTCATCGTCTTTGCCCGCGGTGACCGCAGTATCGTTGCCATCAACAAAACCGAACAGTGGCAGCATCCCAGCATCCTGACCTGCGGGCTGCGTCACGGCCGCTACCATTGTCTGATTCATGGCCATGACATGCAGCTCGCTGGAGACCAATTCGAGTTTGCCATTCCGCCCCGGCAGGCTCAGATCTGGCTGTATCAGGAGCAATGAGGGGCATTCGGTTGACCCTTGGGGGAGAACCCATTACCTGGGTGGTCCAGGGACGTTCTTGCTTTAGTGCTTTAACGAAGGCATAGACATTTAATGCAATAAAACAAGAACGTCCCAGAAGGATTCCTGACAACACAATACGAATCAATAAGTTGGAGATCCAATATCATGCAAAATCAACATTCTCCTTTGCAAAAGGCATTGTCAAAAAGGCACTATCGACTGGTCTCACAGGTGATTGAATATTGGCGACAGTCAGAGACTATAAACCAGGAAACGGCAAACCAGCTCAATGACACAATCTATGCCGTATCGTTTGACTGGAAGCGCTTGGCCAGATACTCCTTCATCATAGCGATATGTTGCTTTGTTATCGCAGTCGGTGCGGTTCTGGCCGATGAGGCACTGCTGAAACTGCTTGAGCAGCTGTTTAACTCTCCACCGATCGTAAAATCTCTTTTCTTTTCCGTAATTGCCGTAGCTGTCTTTCGTTTCGGACGTACTCGCCGAAAGCGATTTCCGCATAAAATCTACAGCAATGAAGCGATCTTTTCCATTGGAGTACTTACTATTGCCGTTGCTGTAGGTTTTTTCGGCATGGCGTTTGATACGGGAATGAAGCATTATTCCATTTTGTTCCTCATGGCAAGCGTTCTCTACATGCTGCTTGGGCTCTGGTTTCCTTCAAAACAAGTTTGGATATTTGGACTGTTGTCGCTGGGTGCCTGGATGGGTACGGAAACCGGCTATGTTTCCGGTGGAGGCATGTATTTTTTGGGAATGAATTATCCGATGAGATTCGTGGTCTTCGGTGCGGTTTTGACTGCGGTTGGAATCTGGGGGTGGCGAACCCTTGAAAAGGGTACATTTACGAAGCAAACGCCTGATAGCTTTTTCCAGCGATTGATCTTTTTGTCTCCTCAGACAAAAGTTGTTGGCCTTTTGAACCTGTTCATTGCCCTCTGGATCATGTCTATATTTGGAAATTATGGAGACTACGAGATATGGCATGAAACTCCGCAATACGAGCTGTTGCACTGGGCACTCCTTTTCGGGGCAGCGGCAATTGTCGCAATCTGGTATGGGTTACGCAATGACGATGCCGTTACCCGGGGCTTCGGTCTGACATTCCTTTTCATCAATCTCTATACGCGTTTTTTCGAGTACTTTTGGAACACCATGCATAAGGCATTTATCTTTGCGATACTTGCGGCAAGCTTCTGGTACCTTGGAACTAAGGCTGAGAAGATCTGGCATTTTGGTGAAAATCGCAGAGCGCAGGATGATCACATGCAGGAGTGAACCTAAAAGTCCGGAGCTTTGACAAATTGTCTGGTCAAGCGCTAATGCCGTCAAAAACAAAAGGCAAAGGGAAGGCACTGGGGGCAGGCTCGTACTATTTGATATTTATTGTGAAAAAATAGGAAGCCTGGTGTCAATGGGCCCGCAAAACTGCAAAAAGATGGTAAAAGTATTCAATGGCACGGAATCCAGTCTGGGATTCTCTGGAAGTGAGGGTAAGATGATTTTCAAATACGTGAGAGTAATAGCAATTATTGTTTTCGGAATCATGCTTTCGGCCACGGTTGGAGCGGATTCTCAACTCGATGGTGTGCTGGGCATCCCTTGGGGATCTTCGACCGAACAGGCCCGTCAAATCATGGGTGCTAACGGGAATACCTTTGCCAACAAATTTACCCACCCGGAAAGTGGCACGCCAATTCTGCTTTTCAAAGGATCTTACGCAGGCTATCCAGCAGAATTTCGTCTGCACTTTATGAGCGGTCAGATGTGGAAAGTCGAGACATCCGTCTGGGAATCCGATATTCCTGGTCGGCTTAACCATGCATTTGTCGATATCAACAAGCTGCTAACTGAAAAGTATGGGCCGTTATCCCGCGATGAGTCTCACAATTCGCCGGATCGGTCCCTGGCGAAGCCGGTCATGATTACGCAATATGAATGGAGTTTAGGCGGAAACGCCAAGAAAATCGAGCTGAGCAAGGCTGAGACCTACTATATTAAAGGATATAAAATGGAAGGTAACGTCTCGGTGTCTTATGAAAATATTCAATTATATGAAATACTGAAGAAAAAGAATATCTGACAAAGGGGGCAATGGGGGCAGGTCTGTAAAACTGCAAAAAATAGATCTGTTCCGGATTTACTCAGAGAAATGCTCCGAACGTCAGTATTCTGTCCGAGAAATAATTTCTGCCGTCTCTGAAGTTTATGGGGTTGGGAAGGAACGAATCCGCCTAGGCAGCAGACTGTCGGCGGAGATTCTTGGCGTGGCGGCGCTTCTCTCGTTGGAACTGCCCGGATGCGGCTTCGTGAGTCTTGCACCTGAGGTGGCACGTGATGCGACTTCCTTGAACTCTGCCGCACGCAGGATTGCTGAACGGGCAAGAAAAGAGGATGCTTTGCGTCTGAAAATCGCAAAGTTACGTCATGATTTTGCAGCTTTGCAGGCCTGACCCTGCCCCCCATTGTAACTGAGTATGCCTGTCGTAAGATCAAGGAAGTGGACCCCGAAGAGGCGCTATAACCATGGAAAAATAGGGATGTCCCGTTTACACCTACGTTCCCTATATCCCCGACTAGCAAGGAGCCTGTTACATGATCAGCGCTGAATTCCTCATTACCTCACTCATCGTCGTACTTATTCCTGGTACCGGCGTAATTTTCACCGTTTCCACCGGCATCACGCAGGGGCGAAAGGCCAGCATTTTCGCAGCACTCGGCTGCACTGCCGGGATTATTCCCCATCTCCTGGCAACCATCCTCGGCCTTGCCGCTATCATGCATACCAGCGCTCTGGCGTTCCAGACTCTCAAGTACGCCGGTGTGGCGTATCTGTTCTACATTGCCTATGCAACATGGAAAGAAACCTCTGCATTTTCCCTGGACAACACACCGGCAAGCAGCACAGCCCTGTCATTGGTGGTGAAGGCTTTGCTGCTCAACATCCTCAATCCCAAGCTGACTATCTTTTTCCTGGCATTTCTGCCGCAATTCGTGACCCCCAACTCCGCCAGTCCTCTCTCTCAACTATTGCTTCTGAGCGGCGTCTTCATGATAATGACCTTCGCGATTTTCGTAGTCTACGGCTTGCTGGCGCATGCCTTCCGCACAGCTGTAATCGAATCGGAGTCTGTCCAAGCCTGGTTGCGCCGGAGCTTTGCCGCTGTTTTTGCCGGGCTGGGAGTGCATCTGGTCCTCTCGGAGAAATAAAGGCAGAAATGTGAACAAAGAAAATGGAGACACGGGGAGGAAAACAGGGATTTTTCCCGATTTCCTGAGAATACTCGGGGGAAGTATCTCATTTTTACATGACAGGAAGGGTAGCGATGATCAGGAAAATTGACAAGCCGACGATAGTAAAGGCAGCCGGCAACAAGCCAAAACAGATTGAAGAATATGTCGGACGGGTAAATACCGGGACTGAAGAAGTAAGTTTGGCAAGAATGGTCAGTCCGCAAGGATGGGTCGAACCAGGGCAGAAGCCAGATTTCGATGAATATACGCTTGTTTTGAAAGGAATTCTGAAACTGAAAGTAATGGGCCGGGAAATTGAAATCAAAGCCGGCGAAGCAGTCCTTGTTGAAAAGGATGAGTGGGTTCAATACAGCACGCCATATGAAGGTGGCGCAGAGTACATAGCTGTCTGTTTGCCTGCGTTTTCACCAGGAATGGTGCATAGGGATTCCAAAGAAGAAGCAGGAAAATGAGGGGGCCGTCGTTGACATGGGACATTCCGGAAAAACGCGGGGGTCGGGGGCAGGTCTTGGAATGTATGGTTTTGTCGCATACTGACAGTTAAATAAATCCTTGAAGGAGGATCCGACTGGACACATGAAAAAGCTATTTCCAGGAATATTATTGCTAATAGTAATTTTAACGCTGCAGACAAGTTGTAGCGAGCCTGAAATAAGAGATCCGGAATTAACAATTGACCAGGTAGTTACAATAGATAATCTGATTTTAAAAGAATTAAAGAGACAAGAATTTGATGTAATAAGAACTGACAAACGTAATAATGAATATATGGTGAATGTAAAAATCAATAATATGTCTGAAACAATGTTATTGGATACAGGTTCCTCATTTACTTTCCTGAAAGGAAAAGCAAAATCTAAATATCATCTTAAGGAACTGATTGTATCTGTCAAAAACAAACCCAGACTAAAAACGAGTTCTGACGATATCATTGAAAATACAAGCGCAGCAGTCTCGAACAAATTTCAAATCGGAGCCACAGTATTGGAGCCATGGCCTTTTGTTTTAAGCGATGAATTTGAAACTGATGCCATATTGGGGTGTGACTATTTGTATTTTACGTCGTCGGTGTTCGTAAGCAATCCTGGGGTATTGTTTGTTAAATTTAATCGAATCCCCGCCAACAATATTGGGGATATTTTGAAAAGCAATGGCTATAGTGAAATTGACTTGGTTATGGCAATGGACCGCAAATATGTCAGTATCAAACAGCAGCTTGGAAATATTAGCAAAACTCTGAACAGCGGGGTATTTTTTGCTCCGGTTGACATCAATGGGATGAGCGGATTTTGTCTTGTTGATACAGGAGCTTCCATGACATTCATAAACAGCTCGGTATTAGACAAGAAATTCTGGCAAATAAGGCCGGAACTCGGGCATTATGTTGTGGACGCGAAGGGGAACCGAACCCTAGTTGAAGCCGTAACCATTGACAAGTTTTTTATCGGGAGCGTTCAAATAGGAAGAAATACCGAGGTCAGGTACAGAGAAGTGAAAAATAAAGTTTATGCCAATTCAAAAAACGAAAGGATACCGATAATGGGAGTTGTTGGCATGGATATTTTGTATAAACAGAACGCAATTATTGATTTCGGAAATCATAAATTATACCTGCGAAAATGAATGGTAGAAAGTCAGTAAGCGTAAGGTGGCAGCCCTTGACATAGCAAAAAAAGAAAAGAAAAAAAGGGGACAGATTTATTTAGCTCTAATTAGCAAAAAATAGATCTGTCCCAGATTTACTTTTTGGCTGTGATGATACCTAATCGCTTCTGCGGGAGTAATGCGTGAATTTCAGAAAATACGGAGAAGGGCTCTGCGAATACGTGGTGGTGCATGGCGGCCCCGGAGCGCCGGGAAGCGCATCTTCCCTGGCGAGAAAGTTGTCGGAGATATGCGCGGTGCTCGAGCCGTTTCAGACGGAAAACAGTGTATGGGGCCAGGTGGAGGAACTGTATCGACAGATAAAGGGTAACTGTACGGACAGGGTGTTCGCGCTGGGGCATTCCTGGGGAGCCTGGCTCGTATATCTCCTGGCGTATAAACATCCGGAGGTGGTGAGAACCGCATTTCTCATCGGCGCCGGCGCCTTTGATGCGGCATACCTGCCGGAACTGCAGGGGAGGCGCCTTGCCGCCCTGCCGGTAGCGGAGCAGTCGGAATACCTGCAAATGATAGAGTTGCTGAAAACCCCATCCGAAAATAGTGACAGGTATCTGGGGCGACTGGGAGAGCTGGCTGAGAAGGCGGACAATTATTGCGTCGAGATGACGGATGAAAACAGTGAAAGTATGGTCGCTATTGATGGAAAGCAATTTCAAAAGGTAATGACCGAAGCGTTCCGCATGAGAGAAGAAGGGTTTTTCAGGAAAATAGCCGAGGAGATTCGATGCCCGATCAGGATACTCCATGGAAAGAATGATACGACACCCGTGGAAGGGGTGGTTGACCCATTACGGGGGGCGGTCGCCGACTTCGCATGGTACGCGATCGACAGATGCGGACATTCTCCCTGGAAGGAAAAATACGGAAAAGAGGAGTTTTACCGGATAGTCGACAGGGAGGTGAAGCAGTCCGAAGGGGAATAGAGGGAATACAGGTGGTATGCAAATTGCCCGAATGACTCGGTGAAGATCCTACAACCAGGAAAAATAGGGGCACTTCCCAGTTTTTATAAATTAAATGGAGAAGTGTGCCTATTCATTCCATGAGAGGAGTCAAACCACATGAAAAAATTCGCCTTGTTTGTATTCAACGGAGATCCAATGTGTTTCATCCATGTGCTTTTGAATGCACTAGACATGAATAGCAAAGGACATGAAGCTAAAATCATTATTGAAGGGGCTTCGGTCAAACTTATTCCGGAGCTGGTGAAGTCTGGAAATCCCTTGAACGGATTATGGAAAAAGAATCTTGAGGCTGGTCTGGTTGAAGGGGTCTGTAAAGCATGTTCCAATAAGATGGGAACCCTTGATGCTGCAAAAGAGCAAGGGCTGAACCTTCTTGACGATATGTCCGGTCATCCCGGCATAGTATCATACCGGGATAAAGGATACGAAATCATAACATTCTGAATGAAATGGCTCGGTTGCAGAAGGCAACAGGGGCAGATCCCAACATTTGACAACGAGGCGATACCGGTACTATTTTGAAGAATTAGAGAAGAAAAGGGGTGGATTCAATTTGCAAGTGCACCACGTTTAGCATCTAGAAAAGAAAAGGGGACAGATTTATTTTTGAGCATTGGAAGTTGACGCAGGATAGAAAGTAAATCTGTCCCTTTTTTTGCTACGGCAAACATCAGGTGCTGGAAACGAAAACCTCGAGTATATTTAATTTGTTGCTCATTAGAACGCGTTATGCTATAGCGTCCCCATGTCCCGCATAGATCGACAATAATTTCCCAGTTTCCTCCATGCCATACGAGCCTTTGCGGTCATAACCGCCAACCGGTCTTTGTCAACCAGCTCTGAAAGCCGCTGTTGATTTGTTGACCGACCTTTTCTCAATCAACGATTCAACAACGCTGAGCCGAGTCTGGCGACCGCGCAGGAATTCATGAAATGCGACTTGCGCTCCGTGAATCAATGCCCATGTCGGGTGTTCACGCGGTGCAGACGCGTCAGCAGTCAGTTACGTTGCGCCATTGGAAACTCTGGATCCGATGGCGTCATCAACAACAAGGAGGTTAGTTTATGCGAGCAGTCAAAGGGAAAAAACGTTTTCTGTCGTGGAAATGGATATTACCCGCAACAGTCGCCATTCTGGCGCTCGGTTGCTGGGCAAAAAACATCACGACCCCGTATTATACCCAGACAACATCGTATTATTGCGGGGCGGCAAGTGCACAGATGATTCTCAACAGCGAAAAACTCGGTATTTACGTTCCTTCCCAGGCGACCCTCTACAACTACATCCATCCGCATAACCAGTGTTCCAACTGGTACACCGATCCGAAAGGCCTAAAGGATGTCCTCAACAATTACGCGGGGACGAAAGCCCATTTCGTGGTATCGGCTCTTGCCAATCAGAATGATGGGGTGAAGAAGCTTGCCTATACCATCGACAGATACGGTGTACCTCCCGCATCCCTGATCTACGGCTGTATGCACTGGGTCGTGGTTCGCGGCGTCATTACCGATGTGCAGCCGACTACCGCTTCTTCTTACACAATCAACGGTTTTTTCGTCAATGATCCGTGGTATGGGGCCACATCACTGGGGGAAAACAAGTACATCGACATTGCCCATTGGAAGTCCGACTATTTTACCGGTTGCGGTTGGTGCGGCTCTCCCGGCGGCGACAAATTCATCAGCGTGGTCGACCCTGATCCGGTTCCGAAGGTAATGGTGAGGTTTCCTGCCGTTATGGCGAGGAGAGCCGTGGTAATTTCTCCGCGAATGGCACAGGCGCAGGCAGCGGCGGTAATGAAGCAGTTCGAAAAGCAGAAAGGGTTCCACCAGCAGTTCGGGGAAGCGCTCAGCGTCATGAGAACTTCCCGCATAGGCGATCCGGTGCTGGTAAACCGGAGCGACAAGGTTCGCAACGCATACTACATTGTTCCGTTCCTCAAAGGATCTCTTACCTCGGGTGCCATTCTGCTGGATGCATACAGCGGACAGCTCCAGGAAGCAACATATGTGAAGCAACCTCTCGAGTATACGAACAAATTCCAGGTCAAGAATGCCACCCAAATCTTCAGGCAAAAGCTGCCGCAACTGGAAATAAGACCTGAGCTCGATAAAATGTTGAAAATCGCGCCGGTTCGCAAAATGCTGCCGACCGCAGTCACCAAAAAGGCCGATACGCGTCTGCAAACCTTCCGCGAATTGAACATTAAGCCTTCCGAGGTTACAATATCCAAGATGGAACTGGTGTGGCAACCGTCGGAAGAGTCACAGAATCCGTACTATCCTCTTTGGAAGGTAACCGGGTCCGTGAGGAGTGCGAAGAATCAGACCATCGGTTTCATGGATTTCAAGGGCAAAGTTGTGCCGGAGATCAAGGGAATCGCCCGAGTGGAAATGAAGGGTGGTGGCGTCAGGTAGGAATGGGAGCGGGCCGGAAGCCATCCGGCCCGTATATCAGGGTATAATGATGAAAAGAATACTTTTATCACTTCTGTTTGCGATTACTTTCTCTCCCGGAGTTCTAGCCATGGGACACGTTCCAGACAGCCGGGATCAGTTTCTTTCGGCACGTGAGGCACGCAAGTTCGCCATCGATGGATTCGTGGAGCGCAGATGGGCTTTCCCTCCCGAGTATTCACGTGCCATGAAGGATACTGAAGCGGGAAATCCACTGCTGGTAGAACGAATTGACCGCAAGGACTCGTTCTACTACATTGTTCCCTTCGAACGAAAAGGAAAGGCATCCGTCCTTGTTATGATCGACGCCAGAACGGGCGCTTTCAAGGAGGCGGCATACTTCGCCGAACCCACAGCATACCTGCCGGTAAGCAACAGCGAAGCAAGGAAAAAGCTGGTTGATTTTCTCGGCCTGACCGCCACGGAAGCGGAATCAGCCCAATTCGTAACTTCGCTCGTTTGGAAACCATCGGAAGCGAGCCAGTCGCCGTTCGAACCTTTCTGGAGATTCAGAACCGGTGAGGTTGACCGGTATGTTGATCAAAAGGGCAACGTGCACCTTTCCATAGAGGCTCCGCGCATGAAAGGCGGGTAACCTGTCGAATGCCTGAGACCTGGCAGGTACATTGATGCATACGTGAATTCGGTTGGAGCAATTTCATTCGGCAGCTCAAGTCCTACGGAATTGATGTCGATGTAATGTTCTGGCCGGAAATGATTCAGGCCCGCTTCCAGTGAAGGAAGTGGGCCTTTGTTTTGAAAGACGGAAGAAAAGAAGAAAAAGGGACAGATTTATTTAACGCTAATGAGTAAAAAATAGATCTGGCCCAGATTTACATAAACCTCTTAGACAGGTTTAAGAGGTTTTCTTCTTCCGCCAGATTGCCAATCCGCCAAGACCTGTACCAAGGAGAATCAAGGTGGACGGTTCCGGGACGGGGTTGGCGTCATTGTTTTCTTCGCCTGTATCATCGCTTCCTGCGTTTGTAAAATTGCTTGTTACAACTAAATTTGCACTTCGAAAATAAAAATCCCCTGTGGTAGCAGTCAGGGTAGCCATAATTAAACCATCGCTAAAAGCGCTGGAATCTACTGTAAAATTACCGCCCCAACCGGCTGCATTAATATTCGCATCTACCAAACCGGTACCGCCATCAAATGTGAAAGTCGCTTTTTCGTCACCGTCACCGCCACCACGATCATCCTCGACAACCAAAGTAATTGTCCCATTATTGAAGGTCTGGTCCGGAGTGTCCCAACCCGGATTGTCTCTGATATCGAAGGTCCAGGTAAGCGATTTAAACGCTCCTGTACTGGTCGCGCTCATTAAATAATCAGTTCCTGGATTGTACGGTTCCTCATACTGAATCGTCTCAGCCATGGAATTGCCAACCACACCTGATAACAATAATCCTGCCGCCAATACTGACATAAAGGACTTTCTCATATATTGCCTCCTGATATTACAGAGTGATATCCCATTTTACTCATTAGAAAGCAAGTGCGATGCCATGTCAATAACATGCTGTAATTATTAGTTGTATTAAGAACAATCATAGAGATATGGCTAGAATGTAAATTATATCGACAAAAAATACAGCTTTTCGAGAGATGTAGATTAGATGTTTCAAAATATTACGAATACATCCGTGAAGCGATTCTATAACTAGCAACAATTGTTGAAGTAATCATTGCATTTAATCGTAATAAATTATTTCATTCATATATGTAAAATTTCCGACAAGGAGTGATGTAAAAGTCGGGAGACTATACAAATGGTTTCGTACGTCGGAACAGGAATGGAGGCAAGAAAGACAAAGGGGTCAGGTCTCGACGGCCTGTTGCCTAAACAACTTTTCTAGGTCAGCTCAGATGTCAGTCGTTGAATGAATCCGTAATTATCTTTGATTCCTGCTCTTTGAAAAAACAGACCTAGGTT
>JAQUHM010000374.1 GCA_028683595.1 Geobacteraceae bacterium
CACTTCCTTTCCGGTGAGATCGATTCCGTATTCCTTCATCAGAACCATGATGCCGTAGGGAGTGCAGGGTTGGAAGACAGGTTTTCCCAAGACCAGGCGGCCAACATTGTAGGGGTGGAATCCGTCGACATCCTTTCCTGGGGAGATTGCTTCGAGTACTTTTGCCTCGTTTATGTGTTTGGGAAGGGGAAGCTGTACCAGAATTCCATGGATCCTGCTGTCACTGTTCAGTTTGTCGATAAGAGACAGCAGCTTTTTCTCTTCGGTATCTGCCGGAAGGGTGTATTCATCGGAGAAAATACCGACATCGCAACAGGCCTTTTCTTTCATTCGCACATAGACCCTGCTTGCGGGGTTGTCACCAACAAGAATTACCGCAAGACCCGGCTGTATGCCTTCTGCCACAAGTTGGCCTACTTCCGTAGATATTTCACTACGTATCTTCCGTGCGGTCGCTTTTCCGTCTAGTATGATAGCCATAGGGGTGGGTTCCTGTGTCTTTGTCGAGTTGTTTCCGGGAGAAAAAGTTCGTAGAGAAGGCCGGCGATATGTTGTATGAGAAGAGAATTTCTGCCAGAAAAAATCCCCCAAACGGGGGATTTTTTCTGTAAGTATTTCAAGCGGCCGCGGAAGGGCACCCTGCGCAGGCTCCATCTTTCGGACAACTTTGGGGAGTTTTCGGTGTGGAAGACTTTGCGTAGCCTTCAGTATACCAGCCGCTGCCTTTGAGGGCAAAGGAAGTCTGGGAAATAAGTTTTTGAATCGGTCCGCTGCATTTCGGGCATTCCTTCGCAGGTTCGTCTGAAAATTTCTGGCGAAGCTCGAACTTGTTGCCGCAGTTTGAGCATTGGTATTCATAGATTGGCATTATAACGCACCTCCTGTGCTTTTTTAAAATATAAGAACTACCCCGGGTATTTGTCAATACTTTTGGGTAGAAAATCGTTCCTGGTTACTATTTTGTCTTATCCGGAGATTACGGATGAAAACTATTTAAAGAAACAGCTTGACATCGCGAACAGCAGTGGCGTCCGATAGATGACTCCCACGACTTTCTTGTCGCGCACTACGGGGATTCGGTGAAAGCGATGGATGATGAAAAGGTCAACCAGGTCAATGAGATTGGCATCTTCGGTTACGGAAAGCGGCTCTCTTTCCATAATATCTTCGACCATCTTGTCTTTAAGGTTGTAGCAGAGTTGTTCGTAAAAACCCTCCTTCTGCTTTTCTTCGGAACTTACGTCTCCGGCGCTTTCCATGAGAGCCGCCATGATCGTGAGGGGCATCAGGACACCGGCAAGTTCACCCCAATCATTGATTACCACGAGACCTGGTGCCGCATTGAGAAAACTCTTGTCACTATAATTTTGTTGCAGCAACAAGACAGCTTCTTTGATGGATGCCTTCTTTGAGATCGTAGTGATATCCGTAATCATAATGTCTTTGGCTTTCATTCAGAACTCCGTGATGATTTGTTTAGTAATGCCAGTACGGCTTCCTTCGTTACTCCTCGAATGGACACGGTTTTATGACGTGACTTTTCACCAGTTATGATACGCACATTCGACTTTGCCACATGTAGAAGTTTTGCGAAAAATTCCTGACAGAGTTTATTCGCTGCACCTTCAACGGGAGGAGATGTCAGTCGAACCTTGAGCTCATTCCCGCTGAACCCACAGATTTCATTGCGGCATGCCTTTGGCTGGACATGGAGGGAAAAGGTAACTCCATCACCAGACTCGGTGATGTGGAAACCGTCGCTTCCGGGATTCTTATTCATGAATTGAGAGCATCTTGCCATGGGACTCAAGCAGAGCCCGGAAGGAAGATTCGAATTGTATCTTTTGTCTGCGCAACTCTTGGATGTCATTCTTAAGCAGGACAAGCGTATTTTCGGCATCAGCCAGAATTTTCTCAGCCCGGACCTCAGCTTCGGCGATGATCAGGTCTGCTTCCTTCTGCGCATTTATTTTCATTTCTTCAGTTATTCTTTGCGCCGCCAGCAATGTTTCTCGAAGCTCTCTCTCCCTTTGGGTCAGGACATCCGTTTCGGCTGCCATTTTCTGTGTCTGTTCACGGAAAATCGTGTTTTCCCTGTTCAGGTGTTCCATTTCCTGGGCCACTGCCTGTAGGAATGAATCTACGTCATCAGGGTTAAGCCCGCCGAAGAGTTTTCCTTTAAACTGTTGTTGCTGAATATCCAGGGGGGATATTTTCACGGAAAACCTCCGATGTTAAGCTTCATTCGATATCCTTGGTCAAGTATCGACGTGATAAGGAATTTTTGAAGGAAAAAGATGACCAGTAGAACAAGTAAGGGGGAAAGGTCTATCCCTCCCATGGAAGGCAGTCTCTTCCTGACCTGATAGAGGACAGGTTCCGTGATGCGGTATAGAAAATTTACAATGGGATTGTATGGGTCCGGATTAACCCAGGAAATAAGCGCCCGCGCAATGATAATGTACATATATAAAGTGAGGATGAGGTCAAAAATCTTTCCAATTGTAATTAGGAAATTGGCAACAACAAACATTCAATACTCCCTTTGTGCTCTATGTAAGAACAGGAACTTTTATACAGAAAATACGGGGTTCTGTCAAGCCGGGTGGAACGTCATTCGCCCGAGATGGCGAAGCGGCAAGGGAATACCGTTCCGTGGCTTTTTTTTGTTGTCACTTCGGCTAATATGTTTATACTAAAAGACCCAATACGAAAGGAGTCTAGTATGTCTCTTGCAAAGACCTGGTATACAGTAGAAGAAGCCGAGTCCAAATTCGGTGTCCCGAAGACTCTCGTTCTGAAATGGGTTGAAGAAGGTCTTGTCCGGTGTGAGCCGGGTGGCGGCAAAGTCGTTTCGGTTAATGGTGATGACCTTGAACTCAAGATGGAGGAGTATGTGAAGAAGGGCTGATCGGTTTTTCTCCCACGTAACACGTAACAATACCGAAGGTATAATCGGTATGAGAGACTTTCTCAAAGCCCGCGTCAGTCATAATCTTCTTGAACTCTACTTGGTCGGGAAACTCGAGTACGGAGTCGGGCAGGTAGCGATACGCACTTGAATCGGAAAATATCCCACCTATTGCTGGAAGAAGACGTCGGAAGTAGAAATAGTACACAGACTTGAATAATCGGTATTTGGGGCTGGAAAATTCCAGAATTACTATTCTGCCTCCAGGAAGGAGTGTCCTCAGTATTTCCCGCAAGCCGAGACTTCTATCAGCAACGTTCCTGATGCCGAAGGCGATCGTTGCAGAGTCGAACGTGTCATTGTGAAAGGGAAGGGCTTCGCAGGATGCTACTCCCAGCGCGACCCTGTTGTTGAGAGCTGATGTGCTGATTTTAGTGCGACCGATCTCTACCATGGCAGCACAAAAATCAACCCCGATAATTTTGACAGAGCCATCAGTTGTTTTTGCCGCTTCCAGCGCCATATCGCCGGTTCCTGTTGCGATATCGAGTATCCGGCCACCCTGGAGGCTTTTGATTCTCCTGGCTGCAGACCGCCGCCAGCGTCTGTCTATTCCCAAACTGAGAAGCTTGTTAAGAAAATCATACCGGGGGGCAATTTTTGCAAACATATCCCGGACCTGATCGCTTTTTGAAGGTTTCATCAATATGCCAGTTTTCCTCTAGATGTATTTTTGCAGGATACCCATTTTTCAATAGCCTGCAAAGCTAAAACAGGGGACATAATAGCATACGGAAAAAGAA
>JAQUHM010000375.1 GCA_028683595.1 Geobacteraceae bacterium
CAACGTCAGATTAATGGTATCATCCCCGGCATGGGCATTCCCGGAAAGACCAATCCCAACAAACGAAAAAACAAGAAAAAGTAAACGTACACGATACGAAGCCATCGGAAATCCTTTCTTAAAAAACGGGGCAAGACTGCGCTGCTACTCGTAACGCAACGCCTCGATAGGGTTCATTGACGCAGCCTTCCGGGCCGGATAGAAACCAAAAAATATGCCAACCCCACCGGAAAAGCAAAAGGCAATGACAATCGCCTGAACAGATATCAATGTTGGCCAGTCAAAGACAACAGAAACCAATTTGGCTCCCCCTACCCCCAGCAGTATACCAATTATGCCACCGATAAGGGTCAGCAATACCGCCTCAGTGAGAAACTGGAGCAGAATATCCCGCTCCGTGGCCCCGATTGCCATGCGAATACCGATTTCCCTGGTTCGTTCGGTAACTGAGACCAACATGATATTCATGATGCCGATACCGCCAACAATTAACGAAATGGATGCCACCGCACCAAGCAACAGTGACATTGCCTTTGAAGATTGCTCGGCAACATCGAGTAATTCCGTAAGGTTACGCACGGTAAAATCGGCTTCGCGGCTTGGCCCAACCCTGTGCCGCTGATTCAGCAGAGCATTGACCTGCTCTTCGGCGCTGTCAAGGTCCTCCTCACTTTTCGCCTGGATCATAATTGACCCCACCGAATTCGGAAACTGACTGCCGAAGAGTTTTCTTTGAGCCGTCCGTAAGGGGACAAAGACAATGTCGTCCTGGTCAGATCCTTGGGGAGACCTTCCTTTCCGGTCCATGATACCGACCACCGTAAAGGGTATTTTCATGACACGAACGATTTTCCCCACAGGATCTTCAGAACCAAACAGGGTATCAGCAACAGTTCTTCCGAGCAGACAGTTTTTGGTCGCTCCTTCCACATCAGACTGGACAAGGTTTCTTCCTTCGCTAACCGGCCAGTCCCTCACCGTAAGGTATTCGGGTGTAATCCCCATTACCGCTGTCGTCCAGTTCATATTACCGTAAACAACCGGTGCCCCTCCTCGGACAACAGGGGCAGCGAATGCAACGGATGGACATTCCACATTGATTGCCTTTGCATCGTCATAGGTAAGAGTTGGTGTACTGCCGTGACCGAGGCGAACGCCGCCGCTTGTTCTTGAACCGGGCAAAACAAGGAGGATATTGCTGCCGATGCTGGCAATCTGTTCGGAGATAATCTTACTTGCGCCGGATCCGATTGCAACCATGGCAATAACCGCGGCAATCCCGATGATTATACCAAGCATCGTGAGAAACGAACGCATTTTGTTGGTCCTGAGAGCCCTTAAAGCAATTTTCAAGCTGAGCAAAAACTCAATCACATCCGTCCCCTGTCTGTTCAGCCTCCAGCTGTTTAATGACAATAGTGTCTGAAAGAATGCGACCGTCCCGGAACACAACATTACGCTTGGTATAGGCAGCTATTTCAGGCTCATGGGTAACCATAATAATGGTGCTGCCCTGCCTGTTCAGCTTTTGAAAGATCGACATAATTTCCACGCTGGTGACCGAATCAAGATTCCCAGTCGGCTCATCAGCCAGAATAATCGCAGGCTCATTGACCAAGGCACGTGCAATGGCTACCCGTTGCTGCTGCCCCCCTGAGAGCTGATTGCCGGTATGCCCAGCACGATCAGCAAGACCGACCAGCGCTAGAGCTGCGAGTGACCGTTCCCTTCTTATCGCGGCTGGAACCCGACCATAGATGAGCGGTAGTTCGACATTTTCCAATGCCGATGTTCTGGCAAGCAGGTTAAACCCCTGAAACACGAAGCCGATCTTCTTGTTTCGCACCTCTGCCAGGTCGCACTTCAAAAGTCCGCGGACATTCTCACCCTGCAACAGATACGAGCCGGAGGTAGGGGTATCAAGGCAGCCAAGAATATTCATGAAAGTCGATTTTCCGCTCCCCGAAGCACCCATGATTGCTACAAAATCTCCACTTTCCACCTCAAGTGAAACATCTTTCAGGGCCTCGACCCTTTGTTCCCCCATGCTGTAAACCTTGGAAACATCATGTACCCGGACGATTATTTCTCCCATTTAGAACCTCGGCCCCATCGCGCCGCCAGCTGATTCCTTTTTCTTTTTGGACTGAACCTGCTCGACGATAACCTCCTGGCCCGGACGCAATTTCCCCGCAACGATTTCAACGTGGGTATTATCGGTTATTCCGGACTGTACCGGCACCGGCACGGGTTGATCGTCTTCCAACACAAAAACCTTATGCGAGAAAGCCTTCCCTGACCTGGAATTTCTGGCAGATGAATACTGTATGGTTTCCTCTCCGGTAACCGCCGGTTTGAACCGCAAGGCAGCGCTGGGGATCACCAGAACATTGTCTCTCCTCATCACCTCAATGCTGACATTGGCGGTCATGCCTGGCTTGAGCTTCATGTCCCGATTTTCCACAATAATTACAACATCATAGGTTACAACATTCTGGGTAATAACCGGAGCAATTCTAACTTGTGTCACCACACCCTTGAATTGTACTTCTGGATAGGCATCCACGTTAAAGAGTACAGGTTGGCCTACCTCCACCTTGCCGATATCAGCCTCATCAACACTGGTATTGATCTGCATCTTGGTCAGATCCTGTGCAATGGTAAAAAGTGTCGGCGTTTGAAATGAGGCGGCAACAGTCTGCCCTACATCAACATTCCTGGAAACCACAACGCCGTCAACAGGAGATCGTATTGTGGCATAGTGCAGATTCGTCAGTGCCTGCAGGGACGCACCACGGGTTTGAATCACAGTTCCTTCGGCAGCCCTGATCGCAGCGGTGGCTTCCTGGTAATTGGTTTCCGCTGTATCAAAATCTCCTTGGGAAACAATCCCATCTTCCAGTAACTGCCTGTTTCTCTTCAAAGTCCTCGCGGCATCGATGGCCGCAGCTTTGAGCTTTGACAGGTTTGCCTGCGCACTCTGGAGGTTTCCCTGACTCTGCTGCACCTGGGAAGTGAAGATGGCAGGATCAATCTGAGCGATTATCTGCCCTTTCTTTACCTGTGAATTGTAATCGACAAAGAGTTTCTGAATTGTTCCCGACACCTGGGTTCCGACCTGAACCGTAGTGACGGCATTGAGAGTTCCGGTCGCTGATACAGTGGCAACAATCGAACCCTGCTCCACCTTGGCGGTCTTATAGGTGGGGGGTGTTGTATTCAGGAAGAGAAAGTATCCGGCTACGGCAAGGATACTAAGAGAGATGACGGCGAACAGGAGAATCTTCTTCATGTATTTATCCCTGGATGTTCTTTGATTTTGCTAATTGTTCACTTCCTGGTTTTATTGTCAAGGGCAAAAGTACCCCGAACTAACAGTTATAAATATCGTACTAAACCGTTTATGGTTGACGATAAATGTCGTCCCTGAAACATCAAAGAAATAACAATCTGTATTTTCCTCAAATTGTTCTCAAACAGCGAAAATCAAAGCCAATACGACAGCTTCGAAGCGAAGCAAAAATTTATTCAAACTCTCCCGTTTTGCCTATTTATTATGTTTACATTCTTTTCAAAGAAGACAAAGTAGGTTACTGTACTGGCACGTTAGAAATAACGAATTTCATCCCCAAGGGCAAGTGCCAATTGCGCAGCACTCACAGTATTTATGAGAACCCGACGTTTTGCCATACCTGACATTCATGGATGTG
>JAQUHM010000054.1 GCA_028683595.1 Geobacteraceae bacterium
GGCGGTGACCGGGATTGACATCACGCCCACGATGATCGAACAGGCGGAGAAGAGGCAGAGGGAGCTGGGGCTGTGCAACCTCCGGTGGCAAGTGGGGGAGGCGGTGCCGCTGCCGTTCGCCGATGATGCGTTTTCCCTGGTTATCACCCGCTACAGCTTCCACCATTTCCTGGAACCGGAACGGGCACTGGCGGAGATGATCCGGGTCTGCAGGCCCGGCGGCAGGGTACTGGTGGCTGACGTGGCAATGGAGCCCGAGAAATCCGCAGCCTACGACCGGCTCGAAACCATGCGGGATCCATCCCATGTTCATGCACTCACGAGCGAGGAATTCGATCTGCTGTTCCGGCAATCGGGACTGGTGGACTGCAGGGGGAGCGGTTATGGCGTCGCCATCGAGCTGGAGACCCAGCTGCGGGCATCGTTCCCCGCCCCCGAAGACGTGCCAAAGCTGCGGGAGATGGTCACCAGCGACATCGGCGTCGACAGGCTGGGTATCCGCGCACGGAGGGAGGGCGAAGAGGTGGTCTACACCGTTCCTGTCGCGGTGTACGTGGGCCGGAAACTTGGATGAAGATAGTACCCTGGCTCGGCGTACCCAAGCATAGAGCAGGAAAGGACGGGGTAGATGCAGACAAAGCTGACCTGTCCGGTTCCCCCCTCTCCCTAACCCTCTCCCACGGAGGGGAGAGGGGATCGAGAAGCAGTTACTTCATTCACTCCCTCGCCCACCAAAGGTAAAGAGGATCGAGAAACATTTGGCTTCACTCCCTCGCCCCACTGTGGGAGAGGGCTGGGGAGAGGGGATATCAGTCGGGAGACACCTTACGTAATTTCCCCGTGCAAGCGCTTCATCTCGTTCAGGAAAGCAGCCATCCTCTCCTGCATCGTAATATCTTGGCTCCGCCGGTGGCAATAGTTGGGGGGGGCCAGGACCACCGTTCAATCTCGACTAAAGAACGCTGCATTTTCAGCACCCTCGCCCCATTGTGGGAGAGGGTCGGGGAGAGGGGGCGGCCACACACGCGGACCTGATTACCTCCATGACACCTTCAATGTTGGTGAGTATGTCGTTATTCCAGAATCTCAAGACCATGAACCCTTGCGAATGCAGCCATTGAGTCCGTTCTTCGTCTTTTTCTTTTTCTACCGCATGTTGCCCGCCGTCTGCTTCGATTATTATCCCTCTTTCGAAGCAGACAAAATCTGCAATGAACCGGCCGATCTGCTCCTGGCGCCGGAATTTAAGCCCATCGAGCTGCTTGGCTTTCAGGCGCTGCCACAAGACCCTTTCCGCGTCGGTCATGCTTTTTCGCAGATCCTTGGCAACTTCAGTCAGGTTGATTGGCATTCCGGTTCCCCCCTCTCCCCGACCCTCTCCCACCAAGGGGAGAGGGGATCGAGAAACCGTTACTTCACTCCCTCGCCCCTCGGCTAATTCGGGGGACACCTTATTGAATGCCCCCCCCAAGCAGGTTAGGATTCAGCCGAAGTGAAGCTCACCATCATCAGCAACTCTCCTGGTTGTCTTTCCACGTGAACTTTCCTGGTTTCAGGGTCAAAACGGTACGTCAGATACATGTGATGACGTGGATTTGTAAGGATGGCAGGGTTGAAGATGGCAACGTTTACCCCTGTGCAGCGGGCAGACGGCGCCTGCAGTCCGGGATGCCCCTCCTTGGCAATTCGTCTCCCGATACTCTGAGTGTAAGAGTAATCATCTGAAACCAGTTGCGGGTAGTCTTCCTCTCTGCCCACCAAGTCGAGCAAAATCCCTTCACACAACACTAGGGAAACAGCCCGTTCTCTGACGACGATTTCTCGCAGGCCATAGATATTCAACTCATCCTGGATCATGTGATACGCGGTTTCATATATCGAGGTTTCTATGCTGTCAACGCTACCGTACCACACGCCGAATGTCCCATCTCCATATCGGGATGCCATGAATGGCTGAGTGTCGAAGGGGAAGCCAATGGCTTGGGAGTAATGGTATCCACGCTCAATGAACCCATACGGGATGTTTTCCTTAACTCGGGCTTCGGCCTCGATAGCAAAATTCGAAAGCTCGGCGTGGCCGTCTGTCAGGTCGTCGAAAAGGTCCTGATGGATTCGGAGGGATACTATGTTACGGAATACATCCTGCCTGAATTCAATAACTTTCGTGAAAAGTTTATCCACTATCGCCCCCGCTGGAAGTCCAGATAGCGAGATACCTTGGCTATTCCAATGATTCCCTCGTATCTCATTACCTGCAGGGGGGTCAGATTGCCAAAGGCTTTGTTACGACGGTTGACCCACGAGTATCGCAACGTTTCGTTGTGAGGATAAAGTAGTCGAAGCGACTTGTGAATGGAGAGCAGCCACCCGACCCGGTCCAGCAGGTCCCTGAGATTTGGCAGCGGTCCGTTGTTGCGGTATTTGGTCAGACTGGCTCTGCTGTTGCTGCTCTGGCCGAGCAACTCAAGTTTGAAGGCCGCCGGTAGATTCCACAAATCAAAAAGCTTCATAATGAGTTTAGCTAACGCAAGGCGGGACTCTAGGGATGTTAGATCAGGTCTCTGCTCGTCGGATTCGACCGCGTTACCATTGAAATATCCTGCCGACATTTTTCTTCACCTCCCAGCATGTTTGTTTATATATTAACACTATGTGTTTTTATGTCAACAATGTTCCTTTGGGGGTGATATGAGTTGAAAGGACGCGAACTGTGAGAATTCGGGGACAGTTTACGTAATTCCTCTATGCAGCTTGTCACTGCCTTGGGGAATTCCGAGACGAACAGAGGGCAGGCTACTTTATTAAAAAGCTGCCTGCCCCCTTTTGCTACCTGAACCATCGTCTCTTTTGTTTGCGACATCGAACCAAGTTTTTCAGGAGTCTGTCGGACTTAGGAAATCCAAGCGAAAATTCGGCCGGGCGAGAGCAGATTTTGCCGATTTTGCAGGTCAATAGTCATTCTATTGACCAAGAACTCCCTAGCCCTTTACTGATTTTGAACCAGAACCACCTGTGCCGGCATTGGCGCTGGAAAACCGGCGGCACTCAAGGATTCGCGAATGGTCCTGTTCCCGTCAAAATAGACTTGCCAGTAATTATCGTTGTGGCAGAACGGTCGCACGGCAAGCACCGGTCCCACCAGATTGAATTCAAGGATTTCCACCTCAACCATCGGTTCAGCCAGAACATTGGGCACACCGGAAAGTTTCTCACACAGGATCTGCATGGCAGCAACGTGGTCGGCACTGCTGGCGAGCTGGCATTTCAATTCAACCCTGCGATAGGCATTATGACTATAATTTTGAATGATATCCCCGAAGATTTTGGCGTTGCCAACCAGTGTCGAGACATTATCTGGGGTGTTAATGGTAGTGGCAAAGAGCCCAATCTCCTTTATCGTGCCGGTAATACCGGCAGCTGTGACAAAGTCGCCTATTTTGAAGGGATGCAGGACAATCAGGAATCCTCCGGCAGCCAAGTTGGATAAGAGACCGCCCCAGGCAGCACCGATAGCTATGCCGATACCTGCAACCAAGGCCGCAAAGGTCGTGGTCTGAACCCCGAAGTAGCCGAGAATCGCGACAACCAGGGTGATATTCAACGCTATTGCAATGAAACTGCCGATATACCTGATCAGAACCGGATCAACTTTCTGCTTTTCGAAGGCACTCTGTAGCATTCGTCCGACAAGACCGATCAACCAGCGGCCAACGATCCAGAAAATAATGGCAGCGACGACCTTGGTGCCGATTGCCGTGGCATACGTTACGAAAAGTTCCTGATAATGGCTTACATTTTCCATGCTACACCTCCTCGATATCTTGGTTAGAACCTGGTTGCACCCGGCACTTCGGGAATATCCAGCCTTTGTTGAGTATAGCAAGGATGCGAAGAGTGTCTAACGAGATGTCAATGAAAGCTTCTCCACGTTTATTTTCTATGGCCACGTCGCGTACACTCTGGGCAATCGATCGGATTGAAGAGAATTTCTATAACGTATTGGAAGGATTATCAGGAAAGAAAAGGAAATGGTCACGGTACACGTGGCACGGCATCGAAATCCGGGACAGATCGATGTATTGCTAATCAGAGAAAAATAGATCTGTCCCGCTTTTCCATATTGGTCATTTGACTGATTTTCAAGTAATAATTGATTATTTGGCTAAAATACTATACACAAACGGCTCTAATGACCAGTATATTGGTCGGAAAGCGGCGGGACATGGTTGGTTCTGCAATCGCATGTAATGCGCAGTTGCGGTACAGGAAAAACTTTTTTTCATAAAGAGGGAACTTTTTTGCAACGCTCTTTGTCTCTAAGAGTAAATGAAGGTACTATTCTGTTGAGACAGGAGGGCATTATGAAGTGCAAAAGAAGCTTGCTTGCCGTATTTTCCCTGTTCATGTGATTATCCGCAGTCTCCGTTGTATCAGCCCGGCAGGTGGAGTGCCCTGTCCCGAACAATCCCACAGAATCCGGGCCTTGCAACAATCCGTTAGTTTCACATCCGGAAATTGAAAAAGTGCTGTTCCGTGGAAGGGTTGGGGCTTTCACGGAGTCTCTCGTACGGCTTCATTGCACGATAGCAACAGCAAGAAAATCGCCTGAAACCAGCATAGTAACCGATCAGTGTAACGGGTGGTGACCGATTACGAGAGGCTTCGGGGAAGTTCCAAACCGGTCTCTGCCAAGAGTTTCCGGATAGAAACTAGATAGGTCGATACGGCCCAGTCGTCAGTCAAAAAATAAATACGATGGGAGGAATGTAAAGTGCGAAATAGTACGGTTGTAATAGCAATGATTTTGGGATTTGGGCTCATTTGTCCTTCCGTTAACCTGTTTGCTGCGGAGCCAATCATCGATCCGGGTGCGGAGGATTACTGGAACATGATGGCGCAGAAAGCGGAAAAGGAGGCGAAAGAAGCAGCGGAAAAAGAAAAGAAGGATAAAAAAGACTCATCTCAAGATTCCGGCACTTCCACCGCTGATCGGGTCAAAAACAGCCCCAAATATACGGTCCCGAATATCAACAGAAAGGGGTCATATGCCCAAGGGAAGTAACCCCTTTCAGCTATGGAGAGAAAACTCCATGCGCCAGACTTAATATCTCTTGAATAACTTCAATTTTAGTTTAATATCGTGCATCATAGAGTGCCAGCGTACCATAAAAAGGAGGCAAGTCATGAGTGCTGAATCCAAAAATTGGGAAACACCGCAGTTGATCGTCATTACACGCAAGCAACCTAATGAAAACGTGTTGGATGCTTGCAAATCGGGTTACGCCGCGGGGGCAAATGAAACGGATGGCAACTGCTATCATGGCGGGAATCAATGTGATACCTGCAGCTCACGACCAACTTCATAGCACAAGCTCTTTATGATCTCGTTCATTTTCGGGATTAGTTGACCTGAAATGTTACTATAGCCCTGGTGCTACGGAGCAATGAAACCGCCGTGGCATCAGGGCTTTATCAGTTTTGTCGTGTGCTCAGAAGGATATGCCGTGAAAGCTGGGAAAGTCTTCGACAATAGTTACGCTTCCATGCAAAAGCAAAATATCGATTTTCGCCTTCCTCTTGAAGGTCATCTCGATCTGACCTACCGATGCAACAACAACTGTCTTCATTGCTGGCTCAGAATTCCCCCGACAGACCGTGAGAGGAGCAGGGAACTCACTTTTAACGACCTCAGGTGTATCATCGATGAAGCTCGTGCACTGGGAACACGCCAATGGTCACTATCCGGTGGTGAGCCGATGCTGAGGTCTGATTTCATTGAAATCTTCGATTATGTTACAGCCAAGGCGGTCTCCTACTCACTCAACACCAACGGAACCCTCATTACGCCGGAAATTGCCCGGTTGCTCAAGCGTAAGGGAAACAAGATGGTTGCCCTTTACGGGGCCAGCAAAGAAACCTACCATCAGATTACCCGCAATCCCGGCGGTTTTGAACAAGTCATGCAGGGATTTCGCTACCTGAAGGAAGCAGGGGCAGGCTTTACCGTCCAGCTAGTCCCCATGAAGGGCAACTGGCATGAATGGGAGGATATGCTGGAGCTGGCCAGGTCCCTGAGCCCCCATTGGCGTGTCGGTGCTCCCTGGCTCTACCGTTCCTCGTGCCATGATCCGGAGATCAACGCCGAAATCACCAGCCAGCGCCTCGATCCGCGCGATGTTGTGGCGCTCGACCAGCCGGATCTCTCCTATGAAGAGTCGCACGGGTATCAATGCGGGCATACCGAAGGTGATGACCGTATCTTTGCCGGTTGCATCGCCCGAAGGCGGGACTTCCATGTTGACCCATACGGAGGTATGACCTTCTGCTCTTTCCTCAAAGAGCCTTCAATGCGCTACGATCTTCGCAAGGGCAGTGTTCGCGAATGTTGGGAGGAGTTTATTCCTTCACTCGCAGACAGAGTGTTCACTAGTGAGGAGTACACGGCTCGTTGCGGTTCCTGCGACCTCCGCAAAGACTGCCGCTGGTGCGCCGTTTACGGCTGGCTGGAGCACGGTCGCTTTTCGGCCCCTGTCGAATACCTGTGTGAAGTTGCCCGAGAGAACCGGCGTTTCAAGGAAGAGTGGAAGACGAACCATCGCCGTTTTTTCCGGATTGCCGGTATCACCATTCAGGTCGAAAGCGAGCTGTCTTTTAACGAAACTACTTTTGACGAGAAGTTTACCTCTTTCCATGCGGAGGGACCCGGAGAGGATACGGTAACCATCCGTCACCACTTCGAAATACCCACCCTCGAAGGACACGATCTCGGCAAGGAGCTCTATCGCAAATCGCCATGGGCGATTTTCAGGCAGCACGGTCCCCACGGAGCATACATTTATCTCGATATAGCGCCTCAGTCGGACGATCCTTCCCTCTCCCGGGTGGCAACCTTCACTGCCGACCACAGCCGTGGGCGCATCTATAGTGGCGATGCCGGGAGAGAGAGATGGCGCACAGGCGGTCTTGACTCCCTGACCATGCTTCCTTCCGACACAACCCTTGTTGCGCGGCTGCTGGCCGCCCGCCAGGGCTGTTATCTCAGTTCGGCGGGGGCAATCATCAATGGTGAAGGCGTGCTTTTTGCCGGTCACTCCGGGTCCGACAAATCCACCATCGTGAGCATTCTGAGGGATTCCCTTGCGAAAGGTGAGATTCAGGGGGAGATTCTTTCTGCCGAAGACAACATCGTCCGTCGCGGGTGCGAAAACTGGCAGGTCTACGGCACCTGGAACCACGGTGATGGGCCGCCTCCCTCCTCAGCCGGTGCCCCTCTCAGCGCGCTCTGCTTTATCGAGCATGCAGGAGAGACCGCCTTCAAATCGCTTGTCGACCGCAGGGAGATAACGCACCGCTTGCTCACCTGCCTTGTCCGTCCCTTTGTTGATGCACACTGGTGGGCAAAGACTTTCGATCTGATCGAACTGATGGTGCAGCAGCTCCCCTGTTATGTGGTGCATATCAACAAGAGCGGAGAACTGGTGCATGCACTGGAAAACCTTTTGAAACCTGATGAGTTGCACCCATATTGCGACTTCACTACCGTCAAGAATACACACACGCACACCTTATGACCTACGTACAAACGCTCACGTTCCACGAATCCAGTATCTGGTATGACAAGAAACCGCTTTTAAGCCAGATAGACATAGAGTTGACGGAGCGGTGCAACAACAACTGCATTCACTGCTGCATCAATCTTCCGGAGTGTGATGCCGATGCTCTCAGCAGGGAAATGAGCACGGATTTCGTCAAGGGAATACTGACCCAGGCGGCCGCCCTTGGCTGCCTGGCTGTGCGCTTTACCGGCGGTGAACCTCTTCTGCGCGACGACCTGACCGAACTCTATCGCTTTGCCCGGCGTCTCGGGATGCAGGTTATTTTATTTACCAACGCCCGCCTCATCACTACGGAACTTGCCGAGCTCTTGTCAAAACTCCCTCCCGGTAGGGTAGTGGAGGTTTCCGTCTATGGGATGAGCCCTGATTCCTATGACCGGGTTGCCGGTCATGAGGGGGCCTTTTCCGAGTTTCGCCGCGGTGTTGATCTGCTGCTTCGCTACAAGGTCCCGTTCATCGTGAAGGGTCCCACGTTTCCTTTTCTGAAAGGAGAGCAGGAGGCATTCGAGGCTTGGGCAGCGACCATTCCGTCCATGGAAAATATGCCGGTCTCCTCCATGAATTTCGATCTCCGCCATCGCCGCGATGACCCCGCGAAGAATGCCCGTATCGCCGGGCTTCGGGCAACGCCGGCGGAGACGCTTGCCGCACACGCGCGCAATCCCCGCTATCTGAAAGACATGGTGCAGTTCTGCGACAGGTTCATGGGGCCGCCGGGTGATCGGCTTTTCACGTGCGGAGCCGGCCACGGGACCTGCGTTGACGCCTATGGCCGTGCACAGCTCTGCCTTTCCTTACGCAATGCCGAGGCTGTTGTCGATCTGCAGGAAGTGACTCTGAAACAAGCGCTGGAGGAGGTGTTCCCCGCAATCAGGAAGATCAGGGCTACCAACCCCGACTACCTCCGCCGCTGTGCCCGGTGTTTTCTCAAAGGGCTCTGTCAGCAGTGCCCTGCGAAATCGTGGCTTGAGCATGGCACCCTTGACACTCCGGTGGAGTATTTGTGCCTGGTTGCCCACGCTGAGGCCCGGTACCTGGGACTCCTCGGTGAGCGGGAACATGCCTGGGAAGTCGAGAATTGGCAGGAGCGGGTAGCCGGATTTGTGACAGCCCGGGGGGCGACGCTTCAGACCGAAACCTGACAGGGCGTTATGGTGCGGGAAGAAATTACTGCAAAGAGGAGAATAACGAATGGATATCACGCTTGACCGGACCTATGTGCCGTCGGAGGATATTGTTGCGCGTGTCATCGAAGGGGAGTTGATCATAGTGCCCCTTGTATCGGGCATCGGCGATATGGATGATGAACTCTACACGCTGAATGAAACCGGCAGGGCCATCTGGTCGCGCCTGGATGGTGAAAAGTCGCTGCGTGAAATTGCAGCGGACCTGGCGGCGGAGTTCAACGCAGCGCCCGGAGTTGTCGAACATGATGTGCTTGGGCTGATTGCTGAACTGCTGCGCCGGAAAATGTTAAATGTTCTCTAGCCATGCGGAAACATCCGGACCACTACCAATGAGCGAGGGGCCATACGTAACATCAAGCCGGGAATCGCACGGCATGTCAGGTATCGCTTTTGCCGAATTAATGGGAGCTGTGCTGGAAAAGAACGTGCCGTTTCGTTTTACCGCGAGCGGCAGCAGCATGGCCCCCTTTATCCGTGATAGTGATATCCTAACTGTTTCGCCAGTGTCCTTGCGCCTTCGCCGGGGCGATGTGGTGCCGTTTGTCAATCCCTCAAGCAATCAACTGATGGTCCATCGCATCCTGAGTATTTCTCGGGAAGGGTATCTCATCAAAGGGGACAACAACAGTGTGCCTGACGGACGAATTCCGGCAGCAGTCATTATCGGACGTGTCGTCAGGGTGGAGCATGGGGGCCGGCCGGTGCGTGCAGGTCTAGGCCCCGAGAGATTTCTCATTGCCTGGCTGTCGCAGTGCTGTTTGTTGGCGCCAGTGGTAGCGAGTGTGCGGCGTGTACTGAAACCTTTTGCCGGAAAATGGATTCATTCTTTATGAAACAGTCAACGACTATCGAGATCAGCGATTTTCCGCTGTGGGCCACAATGAAGGAACATCATCGGCTTCTTTCCTTTGACCTTGAAATAACGGCCCGGTGCAACAATGATTGTCGCCACTGTTATATCAATCTGCCTGCCGGAGACCGGCTTGCGCGGTCCCGGGAGTTGACGCCGCAGGAAATAGGAGACATTGCCGATCAGGCCGTGGAACTCGGGGCTGTCTGGGTACTCATTTCCGGAGGCGAGCCCCTTCTCCGGGAAGATTTTTCCGAGATTTATCTGCTCCTGAAAAGAAAGGGGCTGCTGGTTTCCGTCTTCACCAATGCAACCCTCGTCCGAGAGGAGCATATTGCTCTGTTCAGGAAGTACCCGCCCCGCGATATAGAAATTACCGTTTACGGTGCAACGGAAGAGACCTATGAGCGCGTCACCGGTCGGCCAGGTTCTTTCGCTGCTTTCACGGCCGGCCTGAACCGGCTCCTGGAGTGTGGCATCAGGGTCCGTCTCAAGGCTATGGCCATCCGCTCCAATTTCCATGAGCTTCCGACCATTGCCGACTTTAGCCATGCCCGCACCAAAGACTTTTTCCGCTTTGATCACCAGCTTCACCTCCGGTTTGATCGCGATGAGGAGCGGAACCTGATGATCAGGGCTGAACGCCTGACACCCGAGGAGGTTGTCGCTCTGGAGAAGGCAGACGAGAGCCGGTTCGCTTCGTTGCAGAAAAACTGCGCCATCCTCATAAAAGAGGATTTTCCCCACATAGTCTGCGACCACCTGTTCCATTGCGGATTGGGGGTCGGCAGCTTCAATGTCGGTTACGACGGCACATTCCGTCTCTGCTCTTCACTCTGGGCTCCGGGGACGGTCTACGATCTGCGTCAGGGTACACTTCGCGAAGCTTGGGAAGAGTTCGTGCCGCAGGTGCGCGACATGCGCTCACGGCGTCCAGAGTACCTGGAGAATTGCCGCAGTTGCCCAATCATCAACCTCTGCCTCTGGTGTCCTGCTCATGCAGATCTTGAAACAGGTGAGATCGATTCTCCCGTTGAGTACTTCTGCCAGGTCGCTCGTGCAAGGGCGGCCGCGATTCAAGGGAAAAGTCAGGAAACCTGAAGCTCTGTCGGCGGTTTGGTACAATGGAAATAGCCGGGTGATCTCAGGCCGTTGCCTCGATGACTGAGCAGTGCCCGAGGGGACCGACTCTATGAACGATCTTCGATCGAAAATTACCCGCTTGCGTCAGCAAGCACCCTATATTCCGAAAACAATGCAGCTCGTCTGGCAGGCATCGGGAATATGGATGGTAGCGTGGCTTGTTCTTTTACTCTTACAGGGGGCCCTGCCAGTTGCCGTTGTCTATATGACGAGGCATGTCGTTAACTCCCTGGTTGATGTTGCAAGCCAAAGCAGCCTCTCCTCCATGATGGGCAACCATGAGATTGTTTTTTCTGTTGTCATACTCGGCGCTCTGCTGGTCACGGAAAAAATTCTGCTGAGTGCCGGTCAATGGGTGCGTACCATTCAGAGCCAGCGTATTCAGGACCACATGGCCGGTTTGATCCACGCTCAAGCAACGGCAGTGGATCTGAGCCTGTACGATTCCCCTGCGTATTACGACCGTCTGCACCGGGCACGGATGGATGCAATGAGCCGTCCGCTTGCTCTTCTCGAAGGAATGGGCAGCCTCGGCCAACACACCATTACCCTTGCAGGCATGTCTGTACTGCTCTTTTCCTATTCCCCTTGGATTCCCCTTCTGCTTGTCGCAGGAACCGTTCCAGCCCTGTGGGTCACCGTCCGGTACGCCGGACGGTTCAACTCATGGCGCCGCCAAAATACCATTGAAGAGCGGCGCTGCGAATATTTCGACTGGCTGCTCACCATGCGCGAAGCGGCCCAGGAACTTCGGTTCTTCGATCTGGGTGATCATTACCGCTCGTCTTATCAGCGCCTGCGCTCTCGTCTGAGGGAAGAGAAGATCGCTCTGGAAAAAGGGCGGCTTCTGACAGAACTCGGCGCAGGAACTCTGGCCCTCTTGACGACCGCACTTGCCATGCTCTGGATGATCTCACGGACAATCGCAGGATTGGCAAAGGTTGGGGACATCGTGCTCTTCTACCAGGCCTTCGGACAGGGACAGCGACTGATGTCGAACCTGTTGCGCAATACCGGCGAAATCTACCAGAACATGCTTTTTCTTGAGAACCTTTTCGAATTGCTGAACACTGTCCCCAAGGTCTGTGATCCCCCGAATCCTCTTCCTGTGCCTCTCCTGAAGGAAGGGGTACGGTTCGAACATATAGAGTTCAGCTATCCTGAAAGTGACCGTCGTATTCTTCAGGAATTCAACCTTACTCTCAAGGCTGGAGAAATTGCCGCCCTCGTCGGTGAAAACGGCGAGGGCAAAACAACACTTCTGAAACTGCTTTGCCGGTTTTATGATCCGGATAAAGGCCGTATCACGATCGACGGTTGTGACATCCGGGAGTTGCGGCAAGTGGAATGGCGCAAACACGTCACGGTACTCTTTCAGGAACCGATGCGTTATCATGTTCCAGCATCCGACAACATCGCCCATGGTGATATTACCGGTAAGCCGACTAAAGCGGATATTGAAAGAGCAGCAAAAGCTGCTGGTGCCTATGATCTCATCAAACGCCTGCCCTATGGTTTTGAAACAGTTCTCGGCAAGTGGTTCGGCGGAGCGGAACTGAGCGCAGGGGAGTGGCAACGGGTAGGACTTGCCAGGGCCTTTCTGCGGCGTGCGCAGTTGATAATCCTCGATGAACCGACAAGCATGCTCGACATCTGGTCTGAAGCCAAGTGGTTTTCCCGATTTCGAACCCTTGCCGAAGGTTGTACCGTGCTCATAATCAGCCACCGCCTTACGACAACCATGCAGGCGGACGTCATTCACGTCATGGGGGGCGGGAGGATCATCGAATCAGGGAGTCACGAAGAATTGCTGAACCGGCATGGGCGCTACAGTGAAGCATGGGAGAACCGGAAGGTGATGCCGGTGGTATGAGCGTCAGTCTGCCGGACACATGTCACCCTGTAGTAAACCACGCCTTAGGCCTTCCTGAATATTGTGCGGAGAATGCTTGACGGAGTCAATTCAGCTGTAATACTTTCAAAACTACGCAAAAATACTATAATTCCGTTAGCGAAAGGCCTTTCCATGCCTATGGCCAGATTAAGATATCTGGTGCTTACTTGAATTACCAAAAAGTTTAAAAGCCTTAGGAATTAGCGAATCTCAGCTAAGCGACAGAATCCACGAAAGACGTCAAGGAGGTCGATTATTGATAGTACGAACCTGATCCGCTGGGGAATACTCCTTAACCAACAAGGCTGGAGGCTTTAGTGAACGGTGAACCATTGACGATACTACTGGTAGAAGATAATCCTGACCACGCTGAGTTGGTAATCCGTAACATGGAGGACTCACTGGTCGCCAACCGTATTATCCATGTTGAGGACGGTGAAGCGGCTTTGGAGTACCTTTCACACCGCGGTAAATTTACCGATGAGCAGCGCTACCCCATGCCGCACCTGGTGCTTCTTGACCTGCGCCTCCCCAAGGTGGATGGGCTGGAAGTTTTGAAAGCTATCAAGATTTCACCAAAACTACGGGCACTTCCGGTGGTAATCCTTACCACATCCAGTGCCGAAAGGGATATTGCAATGGCATCTGAATACTATGCCAATAGCTACGTAACAAAACCGGTGGACTTCCAGCAGTTCAGCAAACTATTGCAAGATCTCGGATTCTATTGGCTTGCCTGGAACAAGCACCCATGGTGACAGAAAATATCCCTACTGCGAATGTCCCCCTGCAAAAGAAGCATATTCTCCTCGTAGAGGATGACCCCGGTCACGTCGAACTTATCATGCGCAACCTGGTCGGAAAGGGTGCTTTTGAGGTGACACTGGCTGAATCATTGGCCCAGGCCCATGCTGAAATAGCATGCACCACACCGGATCTCGTGCTTTGCGACTACCGCCTGCCTGATGGTGACGGGGTCGAGGTGATGTCCATCCTCCCCAAAATGGTACCGGTAGTTATGATGACGTCACATGGCAACGAACAGGTTGCCGTGGAAGTCATGAAGGCAGGTGTCATCGATTATGTTGTAAAGTCGCCGGAAAACTTTGAGGCGCTGCCGCGTATTCTTGATCGGGCACTGCGGGAGTCCAGCCTGATCCAGGAGCGAAATCGTGCTGTTGAAGCCTTGCGAGATAGCGAAGCTCTCTATCGAGCTCTTTTTGAGCAGGGCGGTGACGGTATAATGTTCTTGTCCACAAACGGAAAGATTTCCTCTGTCAATGAATCCTTTGCGAGGATGCATGGTTACAGCGTTGAGGAAGTCATAGCAAAGGGACTTGACAAACTGGCCGCCAATCATGAACCAGAACTCCATTTCGAGCGATTGCGCCGCATTATGGCTGGTGAGAAAATCACTTTTGAGGTTGAACACTATCACCGTGATGGACATACCTTCCCCTTGGAAGTGCTCACTAGCCTGATCAACATCGGCAACAAGCAGATCTTACTGGCATTTCACCGCGACATCAGTGAGCGGCGAGAAGCCGAAACCCAACAACAAAACATCGAACGGCAACTGCAGCAGGCCCAGCGGCTAGAAAGCCTTGGATTGCTGGCCGGTGGCATTGCTCATGATTTCAATAACTTGCTGATGGTCATCCTTGGCCATGTCGAACTGCTGCGGAACCATTTTATACCAGAATCGCCTGAATTCGTGAACCTGGACAAAATCGAGAAGACGGGACGAAGAGCCGCAGATCTTTGCTCTCAGATGCTCTCGTATGCGGGTAAAGGCTCAACTTTTAAAGAGCAAGTCAATCTGGTATCCCTTGTACGTGAGATGTCAGACCTGCTGGAGTCTTCCATTTCAAAGAAAGCAAAACTAGAGCTTGATCTCAGCGCTAAAACACCTTCCATTTTTGCCGACTCCAGCCAACTGCGTCAGGTACTCATGAACCTCATCATCAATGCCTCCGAAGCAATAGGAGAAAAGCCTGGAGAAATCCGGATCGAAACCGACCTTCTTACCGTCACCAAAGAGCCCCCCCCTCGCTCCTATCTTGGGAAACAACTCACTACAGGGGAATACGCCAGGCTCTCGGTAACCGATAGTGGTTGCGGCATGAATAAAGCAACACGAGAAAAGATCTTTGACCCCTTCTTTACTACCAAGTTTACGGGCCGGGGACTTGGGATGTCGGCAGTACTGGGGATCGTTGGGTCGCATCAGGGACACATTCTGCTGGATTCACGGCCGGAAGTCGGAACAAAATTCACCCTCCTTTTTCCTCGCTGCAGTGACCCACTCCTTCATGTGGCAGAGCCGGATCAGCGTGTTCCGGATCCGCACAACTGTACCAACGTACTTCTTGTCGAAGATGAGGAAATGGTACGGAATGTTGGAAAGGCAATGCTTGAAGAACTCGGCTTTTCGGTTATGACCGCAGTTGATGGCTATGAAGCGGTGGAATGCTATTCTGAATTCAAAGAGTCCATCGACCTGGTAATTCTCGATATGGCAATGCCGCGGATGAACGGAGTCGAGACGTTTCGAGAACTACAGAAGCGTTATCCCGATGTCCGAGCAATAATGGCAAGCGGTTTCACCAAAGATGATGTGGCTGCTGAGCTACTTGAAGAAGGGCTGCTTGGCTTTATTCAAAAACCTTATTCTCTTGACGGTTTGCAGAGAATGCTGGCAAGCATCTGTCAAAACATGCCGCCAGTCATCGATTCCCAAAAGTCGTAAGGAACCAAGTATGATATCTCCTGACAATACTCCTTCAAAGCTGCTGCGTCGTCTCACTTTCATGATTATTGCAGGCTCGCTATTGCTTTCCGGATCCGTAGCGCTTGGTTTGTACTTTGCCGTCTCTGCCTACTTCCTGAATGATGCGGAAG
>JAQUHM010000055.1 GCA_028683595.1 Geobacteraceae bacterium
CTAAGTTCAAGGCAGAGGCATATATTCTGACAAAAGAAGAGGGTGGACGCCACACACCGTTTTTCAACGGCTATCGTCCGCAGTTTTACTTCAGAACAACAGATGTTACCGGAATTGTTGATCTCCCTGAGGGGACAGAGATGGTAATGCCTGGAGATAATGTGGCGGTTACGGTTAATCTTATTACCCCGATCGCCATGGATGAAGGTCTCCGATTTGCAATTCGCGAAGGTGGCCGTACCGTCGGCGCCGGTGTCGTTAGCTCTATTATCGAGTAAAGGCTGCCAGCGGCAGGTTTTGCATCTATCGCTGCATTAGCTAAAAGGGACAAACAAATGAGAGATATTATTACCCTTGCCTGTACAGAGTGCAAGCAACGTAACTATACAACAACAAAGAACAAGAGGAATACCCCGGGGAAGCTGGAACTGAAAAAATACTGTCGTTTCTGTCGTAAGCATACTCCTCATAAGGAAACAAAGTAGGGCCTGTGCCTCTGATGATTGGTGCACGGTTTTACTTTTCTGCAGGCCAGTAGCTCTAACGGCTAGAGCACCGGTCTCCAAAACCGGGTGTTGTGGGTTCGAATCCCTCCTGGCCTGCCATTTTACTTCTGTGACTAGGATTACCGTAAGGGGTTGCATGTGTTAGCCAAGACAAAAAGTTTCCTTGATGACGTGAAGGCAGAACTGCACAGGGTAACATGGCCTACCAGAAAAGAAACGATATCTACTACGTGGGTTGTGGTATTCATCGTGCTTCTGATAGCGATTTATCTTGGGGTTTGTGATGTGATTCTTGCAAGAGTAATGAAAGTCATTTTGAGCTAAGGTAAAAATCATGCCGAAAAAATGGTACGGGATACACACATATTCCGGCTTTGAAAATAAAGTCAGGCTTTCCCTTCTGGAGAGAATAAAAAATCTGGATCTCGAGGAATTTTTCGAGGAGATTCTTATACCTTCCGAGACTGTAGTTGAGTTGAAAAAGGGCGAAAAAAGGACGTCATCCAGGAAATTTTTCCCCGGATATATTCTTGTTAATATGGAACTGAATGATGAAACCTGGCATGTGGTGAAGGAAACATCAAAGGTTACCGGTTTTGTTGGTGGGAATACTCCGGTTCAGATCCCTGATGAAGAGGTGCTCAAGATCACCAAGCGCATGGAGGAAGGGGCTGAAAAACCAAAGCCGAAAGTCCTTTTTGAAGTGGGTGAAACGGTACGTGTAATTGACGGCCCGTTTCTTAATTTCTCCGGGGTTGTGGAGGATGTAAAGCCCGATAAAGGAAAATTACGCGTTATGGTTAGTATTTTCGGACGTGCTACTCCTGTCGAACTGGAGTTTATGCAGGTCGAGAAGTGCTAGGGGTTACGATGAGTTTATTGCTCACTTACTCTGGATCTTGGTAGGGATGACAGCCGAAGATTAACACACTGATAAAAGGAGTTCTCAGATGGCAAAAAAGATTACCGGATATATAAAATTGCAGATTCCGGCGGGGAAGGCAAACCCTTCACCTCCTGTCGGGCCTGCGCTCGGCCAGCACGGCGTTAATATAATGGAGTTTTGCAAGGCATTTAATGCAAAGACCCAAGCTGATGAAGGTACCATCACGCCTGTTGTCATAACAGTTTTTGCAGACAGGTCATTCAGCTTTATAACAAAAACTCCGCCTGCATCAGTCCTTATCAAAAAGGCGATTGGACTTGAGAAGGGTTCCAGCATTCCTAACAAGAATAAAGTTGGCAAGCTGACCAAGGATCAGGTTAAGGAAATTGCACAGAAAAAGATGCCTGACTTGAATGCCGCAAGCCTTGAGGCCGCAATACTGACAATTGAAGGCACAGCCCGCAGCATGGGCGTTGAGATTGTTTGAATAAAGAGAGGGTGAAATCCAATGTCACAATTTTCTAAAAAACAAAAAGAGGCCCGTGCCAAGGTTGACAGAGCGAGCACCTATTCCTTACATAATGCTATTGAGATCGTAAAGGAAAGCTCATACTGTAAATTCGACGAGACAGTTGACCTTGTTGTCCGTCTCGGTGTTGACCCGCGACATGCAGATCAGATGGTCCGCGGTGCAGTTGTCCTTCCTAATGGTCTTGGAAAAGAAGTCAGGGTTCTGGTCTTTGCCAAGGGCGAAAAGGAACGGGAAGCTCGTGAGGCCGGTGCTGACCATGTCGGTGCTGAAGATCTTGTTGCTAAAATCCAAGAAGGTTGGTTTGAGTTTGATATGGCAATTGCGACCCCTGACATGATGGGTGTCGTAGGCAAAATAGGGAAACTGCTCGGCCCCCGTGGACTTATGCCCAATCCCAAGGTTGGTACGGTAACCTTTGATGTTGATAGGGCTGTCAAGGAATGTAAAGCCGGTAAGGTCGAATACCGTGTCGAAAAGGCTGGTATCATCCACGCTCCTGTTGGCAAGGTCTCGTTTGAGAGCGAAATGCTCAAAGGGAATGTTGTTGCGCTGATTGAAGCAATTATTAAGGCAAAACCTTCGGCAGCGAAAGGTACCTATATTCGTAAGATATCGATATCTTCTACAATGGGTCCCGGTGTTCCTCTAGATGTTGCTGATGTTTCAGCTCAGTTGATATAGTTTCTGGCTTAATCGCCAAAGTCAAAGAAAGCAGGTGCCTGGAAGTTTATACCTACGGGCTTAAGTGAATTGACAGCCTGCCGAGACTTGCGGTTCGTAACTGATGACTTAGTACGCTCCAGACTTTGGCGGGGTCATTATGATCCTTACATTACAAAGAAAGGAGGGAGACGCTTGAATAGGGAAAATAAACAACAAATTATTACCGAATTTCACGAAAAGCTGAAAAATGCAAAAGCAGTTTTTCTGGCGGATTTTCGTGGAATGAATGTTACTCAAGCCACCAAATTGAGAAACGAGCTTCGAAATGCTTCAGTAGAATATAAAGTTGTCAAGAATACCCTGCTTGAGCTGGCATCAAAGGGGACAGATAAAGAAACTCTGATCTCTCACTATGCTGGTCCGACCGCTATCGCAATAAGCTACGATGACCCGGTCGCTGCAGCTAAGGTTTTGACTCGTTGCGCAAAAGAGCAGCAGGCAACCTTCAAGCTCAAGGCAGCCGTGCTCTCGGGAAAATCTATTTCAGTTGCGCAGATCCAGGCACTGGCTGATTTACCGAGTCGCGAAGTCCTCATTGCCAAAATGCTTGGCACCCTGAATGCGCCTATTACCAACTTTGTTGGTACTCTTGCCGCTGTTCCTGGGAGCTTCGTACGTGCACTTGACGCAATCCGTGCAAAAAAAGAAGGAAACTAGAACAATAACCCGCTACCAACGTTTATAAAAATATTTTGGAGGAAATGAAAATGGCTGAAATTACCAAGGCTGATGTAATAAGCTTTATTGAAAACATGTCTGTACTCGACCTTTCTGAACTTGTAAAAGAACTGGAAGACAAATTCGGTGTTTCTGCTGCTGCACCTGTTGCTGTTGCTGCTGCTGCTGCACCTGTTGCTGAAGCTGCAGAAGAGCAGACTGAATTCGACGTAATCCTGAAAGCTTGCGGCGCTAATAAGATCGGTGTTATCAAAGTGGTTCGCTCTCTCACCGGACTGGGTCTTAAGGAAGCCAAGGACCTTGTTGACGGTGCCCCTCAGCCTGTCAAGACTGCTGTCGCCAAAGAGGAAGCTGAAGATGCCAAGAAGCAGCTTGCAGAGGCTGGCGCAGAAGTGGAAGTTAAATAACCCTTACAATATCCTTTCCTACCTGAGCCAAGGTTGCTTCGTGCGGCCTTGGCTGTTCTATTTTCGTTGAGAAGACCCCAATAATTACCCATTATCCTTGCATCTCTCGTGAAATATCTTACTCTATGCGAGGAAGGGTTAATCTTCTCAGGCACTCACCAAAGGAGAACATATGGCTTATTCAATTGCGAATAACCACCTTTTGCGTAAGAACTTCGCCAAAATCAAAAAGATTATCGATATACCAAACCTGATTGATATACAGAAAAATTCCTATAAACGTTTTCTCCAAGTTGATGTACCTGCAGAAGCGAGGAAAAACAGCGGTTTGGAGGCGGTATTCAGGAGTGTCTTTCCAATAAAGGATTTTACTGAGTCATCCTCACTTGAGTATGTTTCATATTCTCTCGGGATACCGAAGTATGATGTGGAGGAGTGTCATCAGCGTGGTATGACCTATGCCGCTCCCATGAAGGTCAAGGTTCGCCTTGTCATTTGGGACGTTATTAAAGAAACTGCTGCCCGAGCTGTTCGTGAAGTAAAAGAACAGGAAGTTTATTTTGGCGAGATCCCTCTGATGACAGAGAATGGTACCTTTATAATCAATGGTACCGAGCGGGTTATTGTCAGCCAGTTACATCGCTCCCCAGGCGTTTTCTATGATCATGATAAAGGCAAAACCCATTCCAGCGGAAAAGTGCTCTATTCTGCAAGGGTAATTCCTTATCGTGGATCTTGGCTGGATTTTGAATTTGATCATAAGGATATTCTTTTCGTCAGGATCGATCGGCGCAGAAAAATGCCGGCAACAGTATTGTTAAAGGCACTCGGCTATACTGCTGAAGAACTTATCAATTACTATTACAAGAGTGAAACTATCTACCTCGGTGAGCAGATGAGCAAGGCTGCCGATCCTGAGCTGCTTATCAATCAGAAAGCTCATTTCGATATTACCGATCCTGATACTGGTGAGATCATCATCAAGGCAAATCGCAAATTCACCAAGGCCGCAATCAAGAAGATGACGGACCATGGTATCAAATATATCCCTATCACCGATGAAGATATTCTTGGCAAGTTTGCCTCGCATGACATGGTTGACCCTGCTACCGGTGAAGTTCTGGTTGAATGCAATGAAGAAATCACCCAGATCAAGCTTGAAGAATTAAAAACACGCGGAATCGAGTCTTTCGAGATTCTTTTCATCGACAATTTTCATGCGACGTCATCTTTGCGTGATACCGTCTTGATAGACAAAATCAGCTCGACAGATGAAGCCCTTATCGAAATTTATCGTCGCTTGCGACCGGGGGATCCTCCGACATTAAAGAGCGCCTTGGCTTTGTTCGAGAATCTCTTTTCGAATCCGGAACGGTATGACCTCTCACCGGTTGGCCGACTGAAGCTGAATTACAAACTTGGACTCCAGATTCCTCTCGAGACTCAGACCCTTACTAAACCTGATGTTCTTGAAGTTGTTCGCTATCTGATCGACCTCAAAAACGGCAGGGGCTCTATTGACGATATCGACCATCTTGGCAATCGAAGAGTCAGAGCTGTAGGTGAGTTGCTCGAAAATCAGTACCGGATCGGGCTTGTACGTATGGAGCGGGCGATCAAGGAGCGAATGAGTCTCCAAGAAGTTGAAAACCTCATGCCGCATGACTTGATTAATTCGAAACCTGTGTCGGCAGTGGTAAAAGAGTTTTTCGGATCTTCACAACTTTCCCAATTCATGGACCAGACCAACCCTCTGTCTGAAGTTACTCACAAACGACGTTTGTCAGCTCTCGGACCCGGTGGTCTGACTCGCGAAAGGGCTGGCTTTGAGGTTCGTGACGTTCATCCTACCCATTATGGTCGTGTTTGCCCTATTGAGACACCAGAGGGCCCCAACATCGGTTTGATTGCATCTCTCTCAACCTATGCCCGAATCAATAAGCATGGTTTTGTCGAGACGCCCTATCGTATTGTTAAAGGTGGGGCTGTAACCGATGAAGTTCGCTTTTTCTCTGCCTTGGAGGAAGAGGGCCACGCAATTTCGCAGGCTGATGCTCCGGTTGATGAAAACGGACGGTTTACTGATGATTACATCTCCGCACGAAAGGGTGGGGAGTTTGTTCTCATCGGACGTGATGAAGTCGAATTGATGGATGTTTCACCGCTCCAACTGGTTTCTGTTGCAGCATCCTTGATTCCCTTCCTTGAAAATGACGACGCAAACCGCGCTCTCATGGGTTCCAACATGCAGCGTCAGGCCGTTCCTTTGCTGCGGGCAGACTCCCCGCTTGTCGGTACTGGCATGGAGCGTATTGTTGCGAGAGATTCCGGGGTTTCCGCAGTCGCTCGACACACAGGGGTTGTTGAATCTGTCGATTCTTCGCGTATTGTTGTGAAAATTGACGAAGATGAATATGACGAGACTGGAACAGGGGTTGATATTTATAACCTGATCAAGTTCTCGCGTTCAAATCAGAATACCTGTATTAACCAGAAGCCGGTCGTCAAGGTTGGTGACCATGTCAAATGCGGTGATATTATCGCGGATGGCCCTTCCACGGAAATGGGCGAGCTGGCTCTCGGGCAAAACATTCTGGTCGCCTTCATGCCCTGGGGCGGATATAACTTCGAGGATTCAATCCTTATCTCGGAGAAGCTGGTAAAAGATGATCGCTACACTTCAATTCATATTGAAGAGTTTGAATGTGTTGCCCGGGATACGAAGCTGGGTAAAGAAGAAATAACTTCGGACATTCCGAACCTGGGTGATGAAGCGCTCAAGGACCTCGATGAGTCCGGTATCATCAGGGTCGGAGCCGAGGTCAAGCCCGGCGATATCCTTGTTGGCAAGATAACTCCGAAGGGCGAAACTCAGCTGTCTCCCGAGGAAAAGCTTCTCAGGGCAATTTTCGGTGAAAAAGCCGGAGATGTACGTGATACATCGCTGCGAGTACCACCGGGGGTGGAAGGTACTGTTATCGGCGCAAAAATCTTTTCAAGAAAAGGTTCTGATAAAGATAGCCGAACCGAAAGTATCGAGAAGGCTGAAGAAGAAAAACTTCGCAAAGACGAGAAAGACGAGATTGCAATTATCCGTGCAGCTGCGGAGCGAAAACTGAAAAAACTTCTTGTCGACAAAATGTCTTCTGTATCCCTTGAAGATCGTGAAGGAAAGACTCTTCTCGTAAAAGGACGGAAAATCACAGAAGAGGCACTTGCAGAGGTCCCAATTGATCGCTGGGATGAAATTTCTGTTGAAGAAGCGGATGCTGTTGAGGAAAAGGTTGCTCAGATATTGGCAACCCTGACTCAACAGGTTGAACTGATCAACTTTGTTTTTGACGATAAAATACAGAAGCTGAAGCGTGGGGACGACCTGCCTCCTGGCGTTATTAAAATGGTCAAGGTTTATATCGCCATCAAACGTAAACTCCAGGTCGGAGATAAAATGGCGGGAAGGCACGGTAACAAAGGTGTCGTTTCACGAATTCTTCCCGAAGAAGATATGCCGTATATGGATGATGGCCGTCCCGTTGAAATTGTTCTGAACCCATTGGGTGTCCCTTCTCGTATGAATGTCGGTCAAATTCTCGAGACTCATCTCGGATGGGCCGCAAAGGGAATCGGTTGGAAGATCGAGGACATGCTGGCTAAAAACTCCCCTTCAGAAAGTCTTCGCACCTTTATTTCTGAAGTTTACGACACCTCTGAAATGACGACGTTCCTGGAAACCCTTGATGAGCAAGAACTCCGCGCTGTAGCAAAAAGGTTGCAGAGAGGGGTTCCGATGGCTTCTTCTGTTTTCGAAGGGGCATCAGAGGAAAAAATACGCGGACTCATGGAAAAAGCAGGCTTTTCATCGACCGGGCAGGTTTCCCTGTTTGACGGAAGAACCGGAGTGCCGTTCAAACACAAGGTCACCGTCGGCATAATGTACGTGCTTAAACTGCATCACCTTGTTGATGACAAGATACATGCCCGCTCTATAGGTCCCTATAGTCTGGTAACCCAGCAACCACTAGGCGGCAAGGCACAATTCGGCGGCCAACGTCTCGGTGAGATGGAGGTCTGGGCCATGGAGGCTTACGGTGCTGCTTACGCGCTCCAGGAATTTCTTACCGTTAAGTCTGATGATGTTGCAGGAAGAACCCGGATGTATGAGGCGATTGTGAAAGGAAAACACACCCTCGAGCCGGGCCTGCCGGAATCGTTTAACGTCCTCATCAAGGAACTCCAGTCTCTTTGTCTTGATGTCGAATTGCTGGAACTCGATGAAGAGTAACGATCTAACTATATACTGAAACGTCCGGCTACTGAAATGTTGTCTCCGGCACTCCTTATTTGCCACATTGATGGACAAGCCGGGACATTGAAACGATAGTGATAGCTCAGAGGGCTTTGCCCAGAGTGTTTGCCAGCTCCTAAACAAGGAGGAAATAATTTTGGAAGATTTTTTCAGTTTTTTCGAGAAACCTAAAGATCCATTGCACTTCTCGGCCATACGCATTTCTATCTCGTCTCCCGAGAAGATCCGGGAACGTTCTTTTGGCGAGGTTAAGAAGCCTGAAACAATAAATTATCGTACTTTCAAACCAGAACGTGATGGCCTTTTCTGCGCCAAAATATTCGGTCCGACCAAGGATTATGAATGTAATTGCGGAAAGTACAAACGCATGAAGCACAGAGGTATCGTCTGTGAAAAATGTGGTGTAGAGGTCATTCCGTCCAAGGTCCGTCGAGAGCGACTTGGCCATATAGACCTTGCAACTCCTGTTGCCCATATCTGGTTTCTTCGGTCTCTTCCTTCACGAATAGGGAACCTTTTGGATATTTCCCTGAAGGACCTGGAAAAAGTACTTTATTTTGAAGCCTATGCCGTTACTGACCCGAGAAATACCGGGCTGATCATCGGTGAGGTATTGAGTGAAGACCGCTATCAGAAATTGAATGAGGAATTTGCTGGTGATTTTGAGGCCGGGATGGGGGCAGCTGCGGTCCGCGACTGCTTGAAGTCACTTGATCTTGACAGTTTGTCGGTGCAGTTGCGTACCGAAATGATTGATGCCACCAGTGAGGCAAAAAGAAAAAAGATCGCTAAAAGACTCAAAGTTGTCGATGCATTTAAAGCTTCCGGGAATAGGCCAGAATGGATGATCCTGGAGTGCATTCCCGTTCTGCCGCCTGAATTGCGTCCTCTTGTTCCACTTGACGGGGGAAGGTTTGCAACATCTGATCTTAATGACCTCTATCGCAGGGTAATTAACAGGAACAATCGCTTAAAGCGATTGATGGAGCTGCAGGCACCGGAAGTAATTATTCGAAATGAAAAAAGAATGCTGCAGGAAGCTGTCGATGCTTTGTTTGATAATGGTCGTCGTGGGCGAGCTATAGCAGGTCCGAACAAGAGGCCTTTGAAATCCCTTTCGGATATGTTGAAGGGTAAATCGGGTCGCTTTCGTCAAAACCTCCTTGGAAAGCGAGTGGACTACTCAGGCCGCTCAGTTATTGTTGTCGGTCCCGAACTTCGGCTGCATCAATGTGGACTGCCGAAGAAGATGGCACTCGAGCTCTTTAAACCATTTATCTATAACAAGCTCGAAGAACGTGGATTTGTAACCACAATCAAAAGTGCGAAAAAAATGGTGGAAAAGGAGCGACCGGAAGTATGGGACGTTCTGGAAGAGGTTATCAAGGAGCACCCGGTGATGCTGAACCGTGCTCCCACCCTTCATCGCCTCGGTATTCAGGCATTTGAGCCTGTTCTTATCGAAGGGAAGGCAATTCAGCTGCATCCGCTTGTCTGTACGGCCTTCAACGCTGACTTTGACGGTGACCAGATGGCAGTCCATCTGCCACTCTCCATTGAGAGCCAGGTGGAAGCTCGTGTTTTGATGATGAGTACCAATAATATTCTTTCTCCAGCGAACGGCAAACCAATTATTGTGCCTTCGCAGGATATGGTTCTTGGTATTTACTACATGACTCGCGACAAGTACTTTGCGGAGGGCGAGGGTAAAATTCTCGCGTCACCCACAGAGGTTCGCATGGCGTATGATGCCGAGGAACTTGACATCCATGCGAGGATCAAGGTCCGGATGCGGAATCTCGCTTCTGATGAGAAACCGCAGATTGTCGAAACAACAACAGGTCGGATTCTTCTCAGGGAAATACTTCCCGAAAACGTACCTTTCTCGGCCATCAATAAGGTCATGACAAAAAAAGAACTAACGAACCTTGTTGACGTCTGTTACCGCTTGGCTGGCAACAAAGATACCGTTATCCTTGCTGATAAGCTGAAGGAGATCGGGTTCCGTTTCTCAACCGAGGCCGGTATTTCCATCTGTATTGATGACATGGTAATCCCTGACGGAAAGCCGTTAATTATCGATAAGGCAACGGAAGAAGTTAAAGAGATCCAGAACCAGTATACCGAAGGTCTTATTACTGATGGAGAGCGTTATAATAAGGTTATTGATATTTGGGCGAAGTCTACTGAAGAGATCGCGAAGGAAATGCTCGATAATCTTTCACGAGATACAGTTATTTCTCCTGAGGGGAAAGAAATCAAGGTTCCTTCTTTTAACGCAATTCATATGATGGCTGATTCAGGTTCCAGGGGTTCGGCCCAGCAGATCAGGCAATTGGCTGGTATGCGTGGTCTTATGGCCAAGCCATCCGGAGAAATCATTGAAACACCAATTACCGCTAATTTCCGTGAAGGATTGACGGTTTTGCAGTATTTCATTTCTACACACGGTGCCCGTAAAGGTCTTGCCGATACTGCGCTCAAGACCGCAAACTCAGGATACCTGACTCGCAGATTGGTGGACGTCGCACAGGATGCTATTATTACTGAGGACGACTGTGGAACAATTGATGGACTTCTCGTTTCGTCACTGACTGAAGGTGGTGAGATAATAGAGCATATTGGTGACCGTATTCTGGGCAGAGTTGCACTTGACGACATCCTTGATCCCGTTACCGATGAGATCCTGGTTCCTGCCAATATGGAAATAGACGAAACTCCTGTCATGAGAATTGAAGAGGCAGGTTTAGAGAAAGTCAAAATTCGTTCAGTGCTCACTTGCCAGAGTAAACGTGGAATCTGCGCGAAATGTTACGGACGTGACTTGTCAAGGGGCCATCTTGTTAACCTAGGTGAGGCAGTTGGCGTTATTGCCGCCCAATCCATCGGCGAGCCAGGCACTCAGCTCACCATGCGGACGTTTCATATTGGTGGTACTGCATCACGGCATGCTGAACAGACATCACTCGAGTCTCGAAATGAAGGGATTGTTAAGTTCATTAATATTAACAGTGTAACAACTGCCGACGGTAATTATATTGTTATGAACCGTAACGGCGAACTGGCAATTATTGATGAAACCGGTCGCGAACGGGAGAAGTACTCAGTAGTCTATGGTGCAAAAATCAAGGTTGCTCCTGGTACTCAGGTCAAGCGGGTGCCTCAATTGCTGAGTGGGACCCGTATACTATGCCGATTCTTACGGAGGTTACCGGCCGGATCAAGTTTGGTGACATCATTGAAGGTGTTACCGTCGAAGAGCAGGTCGACGAGGTAACAGGTCTGTCACGTAAGGTCATTATTGAATCCCGCGATGCTGATAAAAGACCACGAATTGCCATCAAGGATGATTCCGGCAAGACAGTAAAGACCCTGGAAAGTGCTGTCGGTCGTTATTTCCTCCCGGTGGGAGCAAATATATCTGTCCAGGAAGAATCCTATGTTAATGCTGGTGACATCATAGCCAAAATACCGCGTGAAACAACGAAGACAAAAGATATCACAGGTGGACTTCCTCGTGTTGCCGAGTTGTTTGAGGCACGTAAACCCAAAGACTTCGCTGTCATCTCGGAAATTGATGGTTCCGTTTCGTACGGCAAGGATGCCAAGGGAAAAAGGAAAGTTGTAGTAACCCCCGAACAGGGTGAGGCAAAAGAGTATCTCATTCCCAAGGGAAAACATATAAGTGTTCATGAGGGTGACTATGTAAGGGCTGGCGAGGCTCTTATGGATGGTTCCTCCAATCCACATGATATCCTCAGAGTAATGGGGGTAAAAGAACTGGCTAAATATCTCGTTGACGAGGTTCAGGAAGTGTACCGTCTCCAGGGCGTCAAGATCAACGACAAGCACATTGAAACCATTGTCCGTCAGATGCTTCGACGAGTGCGAATCAAAGACGTTGGTGAGACCAGTTTCTTAATTGATGATCAGTTGGAAAGAAGCATATTTGAAGAGGAAAATGAGCGGGTGCTCGCAAATGGTGGCAAACCGGCCATGGCTGAACCGCTTTTGCTTGGTATAACAAAAGCATCGCTCTCAACTGAGTCATTTATTTCAGCTGCGTCCTTTCAGGAGACAACAAAAGTCTTGACACAGGCAGCCATTGAAGGTAAGGTTGACAACCTTCGTGGTCTGAAAGAGAACGTCATAATGGGTCGATTGATACCGGCAGGGACTGGCCTTGCACGGTATCGTAATCTTAAGCTTGTCGTTGAAAATGAGCGTGAGATCGAATCAGTTGACCAAGAAGTTGCTATTGAAGAAACCAGCTAAGGCAAAAGATTCGTGCAAGAAAAAAGCTTGACAAGAACAAGTTATTTTGATAGTTTTGTCGGGTTTTCGCTTCTGTCGAGGGCTGTGTTCTTCGGCCAGATATTGCTGTATTTAGGAGATAATTGCTAATGCCAACCATAAATCAGTTGATACGCATCGGTAGGGAAAGTAAGAAAGACAAATCTACGGCTCCGGCTCTTAAGTGCTGTCCTCAGAAGAGGGGGGTTTGTACGAGGGTTTATACGACTACCCCGAAAAAGCCGAACTCGGCGCTCCGGAAGGTCGCGAGGGTGCGGCTAACCAACGGGCTGGAGGTCACCTCCTATATTCCGGGCGTTGGTCATAACTTGCAGGAGCATTCCGTTGTGCTGATCAGGGGCGGTAGGGTCAAAGACCTTCCTGGTGTGCGCTATCATATTGTTCGTGGAACACTCGATTCTGTTGGTGTTAAAGACAGGAAGCAGAGTCGTTCCAAGTACGGTACAAAGAGACCGAAGTAAAGAACCGGAGTGAGAGGTTGATATGCCCAGGAGAAGAGAAGTAGCTAAGCGAATCATTTTGCCTGATCCTAAGTACAGTGACCGGGTTGTTGCAAAGCTTATAAACATTTTGATGCTGGATGGAAAAAAGAGTACAGCGGAAAGGGCTCTGTATGGAGCGCTTGAATTGGTTGCCAAGAGAACAAGTGAGGATCCCATAAAGGTTTTCAAAAAGTCTCTTGATAATATTCGGCCTGTGCTTGAAGTCAAGTCGCGTCGTGTTGGTGGTTCAACGTATCAGGTTCCTGTAGAGATTCGGGCCGAGAGAAGGACCTCTTTGGCGATGCGTTGGCTGGTGAAGTATGCTGATGCCAGGGCAGAGAAGACCTTGACAGATAAGCTGGCCGGTGAAATCGTTGATGCCTACAATAACCGTGGGTCTGCTGTTAAAAAGCGCGAAGATACACACAAGATGGCTGAGGCGAACAGGGCATTTGCTCACTACCGCTGGTAGTTTTATGATAGATTTGTCTTTGAGGAGTTTTTTGTGGCACGTTTAGTACCTTTAGAGAAAACGCGTAATATTGGCATAATGGCGCACATAGATGCGGGTAAAACTACGACTACCGAGCGTATTCTCTACTATACAGGTGTTTCTCATAAAATTGGCGAAGTCCATGATGGGACCGCAACAATGGACTGGATGGAGCAGGAGCAGGAGAGGGGTATTACTATTACTTCTGCTGCGACAACCTGTTCTTGGAAAGACCATCGTATTAACATTATAGATACTCCTGGCCACGTGGACTTTACCATAGAAGTTGAGCGTTCGTTGCGCGTTTTGGATGGTGCTGTCGCAGTGTTCTGCTCTGTCGGTGGTGTTGAGCCACAATCAGAAACTGTGTGGCGACAGGCAGACAAATACCGCGTTCCCAGGATTGCTTTTATTAACAAGATGGACAGGGTCGGGGCAGATTTCTTTCGTGGAGTTGCCATGATAAAGGACCGATTGAAGGCAAATCCGGTCCCAATACAGCTCCCGATTGGTAAAGAAGAAACTTTTACCGGGGTTATTGATCTTGTTGAAATGAAGGCGATCCTCTGGGATGACGAGTCATTGGGTGCAAGCTTTAAGGTGATTGATATTCCGGAATCTGAGCTTGACCTTGCTACTGAGTATAGAGAAAAGATGATTGAAGAGCTTTCCAGCAGTGATGATGCTTTGATGGAAAAGTATCTTGCTGGTGAGGAATTAACTGTTGCGGAGATTCGCACTGCTATAAGAAATAGTACGATAAATATTCAGATATGTCCTGTTATCTGCGGGTCAGCATTCAAGAATAAGGGTGTACAGAACCTTCTTGATGCAGTTATTGATTACATGCCTGCTCCAACTGATGTTCCTCCTATGACCGGAATAGTTGAAGGCTCAGATGAGCCAGTTGTCAGAAAACCTTCCGATGATGAGCCTTTTTCTGCTCTTGCTTTTAAAATTATGACTGATCCGTTTGTTGGTCAGCTTTGTTTCTTCAGGGTTTATTCTGGCGTTATAGCCGCTGGATCGTATGTCTATAATTCGACCAAGGATAAGAAGGAGCGTATCGGACGAATTCTTCAGATGCACGCCAATAAACGTGAAGAGATCAAGGAAGTTCGCGCAGGTGACATTGCTGCTGCAGTTGGCCTGAAAAATACGACGACTGGTGATACGCTCTGTGATGATAATAATCCTGTAATTCTTGAGTCCATTGAATTTCCAGAACCTGTTATTTCCATTGCGATTGAACCAAAGACAAAGGCTGATCAGGAAAAGCTTGGCTTAAGTCTGCAAAAACTCGCAAGTGAAGACCCTTCATTCAGGGTTAGAACAGATGAAGAGACTGGACAAACGATTCTTTCAGGAATGGGTGAGTTGCACCTCGAGATAATTGTTGACCGGCTTATGCGTGAGTTCAAGGTCGAAGCTACTGTTGGTAAGCCTCAAGTTGCCTATCGAGAGACAATTTCGAAGAAGGTCAAGGTTGAAGGGAAATTTGTTAGACAGTCAGGCGGTCGTGGTCAGTTCGGTCATGTCTGGCTTGAAATTGAGCCTCAGGAGCCTGGGGTAGGCTATGAATTCGTAGATGCCATTAAGGGTGGAGTTGTTCCTCGTGAGTATATTCCCGCTGTTGATAAGGGAATCCAGGAAGCGATGGAAAATGGTGTTCTGGCAGGCTTTCCGGTTGTAGACCTTAAGGTCACGCTCGTGGATGGCTCCTACCATGATGTTGACTCTTCGGAAATGGCTTTCAAGATTGCCGGCTCAATAGGCTTCAAGGACGGCTGTTCGAAAGCGTCACCTGTTCTTCTTGAACCGATAATGTCGGTTGAGGTAGTTGTTCCGGAAGAGCATATGGGGGATGTAATAGGCGATCTAAATTCCCGTCGTGGTCGCATCCTCGGCATGGAATCCAGAGCTGGTGCACAGGTTATATCTTCTATGGTTCCTTTGGCAGCCATGTTTGGTTACGCAACGGATTTGCGCTCTGCTACGCAGGGCAGGGCAACTTATACAATGACGTTCGATCATTACGAGCAGGTGCCTAAATCTGTTGCAGAAGAGATAGTCGCGAAAGTGAAAGGTTAGAGTTTCCTATACGAGGAGGGATACCAAGATGGCGAAGGCGAAATTTGAGAGGACAAAGCCGCACGTAAACATAGGAACGATCGGTCACGTTGACCATGGCAAGACAACGCTGACGGCTGCGATAACGAAAGTGTTGGCAACGAAAGGT
>JAQUHM010000376.1 GCA_028683595.1 Geobacteraceae bacterium
GAAGAGTTGGGGAAAATACTCCTGCAGGCATGCGTGACTCCCCTGGGGGAGGTATCTCCCTTGCCGACGGCGATTTTGTGCTACAATGCCGGTGTTTTCGTGGCAGTAGAGGGTGCTCCCACTGTTCCTGCACTGGCGGATCTGGTTGAGCGAGGCGTTGCCCTGCTTGTTTGCGGTACCTGCGTTGACTATTTCGATCTGAAAGGCAAGATCGCCGCCGGTACAATCTCCAACATGTATGATATCCTCCAGCAACTCTCGAGCGCAGAGCGGATCATAACCCTGTAGGTGTTGATGAAACGAAACAGCTATTTTGATAATGCCGCCACGTCATTTCCGAAACCGCCGGCAGTTGCCGCAGCAATGGCTCATTACCTGAACGAGGTGGGGGGGTCCTATGGCCGCAGTGCCTACGCCCGGGCGTTCGACGTTGCCAGAACGGTGGAAAAGACCCGCGACCTCCTTGCTGAAAGAATGGGTGCCCGGGATGCGGCACAGGTCGTTTTTGCCCCCAATGCCACCTATGCCATTAATCTGGTGCTCCGGAGCGTGCTGCGCCGTGGTGGGCGGGTACTGATATCGCCACTGGAGCATAATGCCGTTACCCGGCCGCTTGCCGCACTCGCCTCTCAGTACGGGGGAGCATTCGAGCTGCTGCCGCATCGTGTCGACGGTCGCGTGGACCCGAACAGGGTCAAGGAGATGGTGACATCGGACACGGTACTGGCAATAATCAACCACCAGAGTAACGTCAACGGTGTGATTCAGCCGCTGGGCGAGATCAAGGAACAACTCGGTACTGTCCCGCTTCTGGTTGACGCCAGCCAATCCTTTGGTTCCGTTCCGGTACGTGTCGATGACTGGAATATCGATTTTCTGGCATTCACGGGCCACAAAGCCCTGCTTGGACCCACCGGTATCGGGGGGCTTTACCTGCGGAATCCCGCTGAAGTGGAGCCGCTGGTGTACGGTGGTACCGGTAGCGCTTCCGACAGCTTCGAGATGCCCGATTTCATGCCGGATCGTTTTGAGGCCGGAACACCGAATATCGCCGGCATCTACGGTCTGCGGGCTGCGCTCGAAGAACAGCCGGCCTGTCGCCATACCCGGGAGGAGTATCAGGGCTTCATCGAAGAGCTCAAAGGGCTGCCGGCTCTCAGGGTTCTGTGCGCGGAACGTTTCGAAGATCAGGGGGATGTCTTCTCGCTGTTTCAGCCCGGCTGCGATCCTGCAACCCTCGGCCGCACGCTGTTCGACACTTTCGGCATCGAGACGCGTGTCGGGCTCCATTGCGCGCCGCTGGCGCATCGGACGCTCGGTACCTTTCCGAGTGGCGCAGTACGGATCGGTGTCTCTCCATTCCATTCAGCCGATGATTTCTTCCATGTGACGGAAGCCGTAAGGAAAAGCATACAACCATGAATATTTATCTGATCTTCACTTCAACACGCTCGGTTATCAAGGCCGAGGAGTATCTTCGTTCGCATGATGTTGACTGCCAGGTGATTCCTGTTCCCAAAGACATCTCTCCCGAATGCGGTATGGCCCTCTCCATTGCAACTGAAACCAGGGGACGAGCCGAGTCGCTTCTGATTGAGTCCGGCCTGGAGGTGAGGGTTCACGAGCCTGCCGGAAGACGGGCACCCCTTTTCGATCTTCTCAGCACTGTCGAGCAGGGTGGCTGTTCCGCGAAACTCCCGCCGGATGTCCTCTTTGATGCCCTTGGCCGGCTGTCCGCGCCCAGCGATCCAAACCTGCTGGTGGGGATCGGAACCGGAGACGATGCCGGCGTCTATCGGCTCACCGATGAAATCGCCCTTATAGAGACAACGGATTTTTTCCCTCCGGTCTGCTCCGATCCCTTCGATTTCGGACAGATCGCGGCCGCAAACGCTCTCAGTGATGTCTATGCCATGGGCGGAAAAGTGCTCACTGCCATGAACCTCGTCATGTTTCCGGCCAGCGGAATCCCTTTCGAGGTGCTGCACGAAATTGTCCGCGGCGGGCATGAAAAAGTCCTCGAAGCCGGAGGAATCCTGGTGGGAGGCCACACCATAGCTGATTATCCCCCGAAGTACGGTCTGGCGGTAACCGGGGTTGTGCATCCCGCGCGTCTGATCAATAATGCAAATGCGGAGCCCGACCAGGTTCTCATCCTGACCAAGCCGCTAGGAACAGGGGCACTGGTGGCGGGTCAGCGTCTCGGGCAGGCGTCCGCCGCCGATTACCAGCGGGCTCTTGATTCCATGAAGCAGCTCAATCGGGAAGCTGCCGAAATCATGCAGCAGTTTCAGGTCCGAGCCGCAACCGACATCACCGGGTTCGGCCTTCTGGGGCATGCCCTCAATGTTGCCAAGGCGAGCGGTGTGTCCATGGAAATCGACACGACAAAAGTCCCCGCGTTGTCGGGTGCCCTTGAATTGCTTGACGCGGGCTGCATCCCCGGTGCCAGTTTCCGTAATCTCAGCCATGTGGAGGAGTCCACCGATTTTGCTCCGGACCTTTCCTATTCCCGAAAGATGCTGACCCTTGATCCCCAGACATCCGGCGGTATCCTCCTGTGTGCGCCTGCGGACCAGGCAGAGGAAATTCTTGCGGAACTGGTCTCGCGATGTTGTGCCTCTTCGGCAATCATCGGCCGGACGACTTCGCTCCTTCGGAAGCACCTGGTTGTTCTTTAGTTTCAGGACGGAATGTTTTACAATAAACAAATGAAAGTTCTCCTCCACATGTGTTGCGCCCCGTGCGCCATTTACCCCCTGGAAACCCTTCGCTCGTCCGGAGCGGAGGTTGACGGCTATTTTTTCAACCATAATATCCATCCCTACCAGGAGTACCGTCGTCGCCTGGATACGGTGCACCAGTATGCTTCCCTCGTTCAGCTGGAATTGATCTGCCATGATGAATACCGTCTTGAGGAGTTCCTGGCCGAGACCGCATCCCGACCGGAAGAGCGCTGTCGATACTGCTATGTTTCGCGGCTCGACAGGACCGCACGGACCGCTGCCGAACTGGGTTATGACAGTTTCACCAGTTCGCTGCTCTACAGCCGTTACCAGCAGCACGACCTGATCCGCCGGGAAGGGGAACTGGCAGCTGAAAGGTATGGTGTACGTTTTCTCTATGACGACTACCGCATTGGCTGGAAGCAGGGAATTGTGGCGTCTAAGGAGCTGGGGCTCTACCGGCAGCAATACTGCGGTTGTGTCTACAGTGAAAAGGACCGCTATCTTCCCAAGCCTCCCGGCCTCGGGAAAGGGCTTCTATGAGCGGATTGGGGAAAATCCTTATTGTTTCCGGCTGCCTGATGGCCTTGCTGGGTGTCTCCCTGGTTTTCTCCGATAAAATTCCCTGGCTTGGAAGACTTCCGGGAGATATTTTCATAAAGAGAGAGAATTTCTCCTTCTATTTCCCCCTTACCACCTGCATTCTGATCTCCCTTCTCTTTTCCCTGATTTTATTCCTTTTTCGAAAATAGCAGGTGTCTGCACTCCGTTGTCGGTCCTGCCACGTGCGAAGATGCGTTTCTGGAGGGAACTGGGAGATGTTGCGATTACGCAACGATAGTTGTGGCTTTTACGCAACAGTTGTGTTTTTGCACCAGGGTCATTTAATGTTCTTTGTGAGGTAACGGTATGTAATTAAAGTGCTATTAACCGAAGTGCCTTCTGGAAAACTTTGGCCCGG
>JAQUHM010000377.1 GCA_028683595.1 Geobacteraceae bacterium
AGCAAATCAGGACTGCTGAAACTTTTTCGGGATCTGAAGAGGAGGGGAGAACCTCCCGAAACCAGCCGCCCGTAAATTCTTCGAGGCGTGAAATACAGTCAGGGTTCCGCAGCAGGCTTTTCGGGGTGAGGACAACGAGAGGCTTGCGGAATGGCTGCTTTGCCTGTCGACGCAACAAATGAAAATATTGGGCGGGTGTCGAAGGGAATATGACTTGAAGATTCCCATCGGCGCAGAGCTGGAGAAATCGTTCGAGACGCGCACTGGAGTGCTCCGGCCCCTGTCCTTCATAGCCGTGGGGAAGGAGCAAAACAAGACCACTGGCCCTTCCCCATTTGCTCTCGCCGCTGCAAAGGAATTGGTCGATGATAACTTGTGCTCCGTTGGCAAAGTCTCCGTACTGTGCTTCCCAGATTGTAAGGCTTTCCGGCGATTCAAGGGAGTAGCCGTACTCGAATCCGAGGACTGCCGCTTCGGAGAGAAGGCTGTCGTAAGGGCGGAATGCTGCCTGGTCTCTTGATATCGTGGAAAGGGGGGTACACGAGTTTCCGGTCCGTATGTCGTAGAGAACACAGTGTCGCTGGCTGAAGGTGCCGCGACGGCTGTCCTCCCCGCTCAGACGAATAGATACTCCCTCTTCGAGTAGGGATGCAAAGGCTAAGGTCTCTGCGTTAGCCCAGTCGATTCCCTCATCTTTTGCCAGGGTATCCCGCCTCTTTGCATAGAGGGTGGCGATCTTCGGGTGGGGAGTGAAGCCCTCAGGGAAAACAGACATTTTTCCTGTCAGGGAAATGAGTCGGGGGCTTGGTACGCCGGTTTCGATCTTCATCCCCGCGGAATCCTGGTGTACATCACTCCAGCGTCCGAGAAACGGGGCTTCGGAAGCTGTTGGACTGCCGTTGAATGCCGATTTGAGTTCTTTGGTAACAGCATCGCTCATGGCCTGAATTTCTTTGCTACTGACACCTTGCTGCAGCAGGCAGTCACTATAGTATTGATGAACTGGAGCCCGACCCTTGATCTTTTCGTACATGAGCGGCTGGGTGAAATATGGTTCGTCGCCCTCATTGTGGCCGTGTCGACGATAACAGATGAGTTCCAATACCACGTCGGAGGAGAATTCCCGGCGAAAATCCAGTGCGAGAAGTGTAGCATGAACTGCGGCCTCGGGATCTTCGCAATGGATGTGGAAGATAGGCGCGGCAAGCATCTTGGCTACGTCCGTGGCATAGCGGGTGGACCTGGCGTCTGCCGGTAGAGTAGTGAATCCGATCTGATTGTTGAGGACAAGGTGAAGCGTGCCGCCGGTTGAGTATCCTTCCAGCTGTGACATGTTAAGGGTTTCGGCAACTATTCCCTGGCCCGAGAAGGCGGCATCACCGTGGATCAGAACAGGAAGGACACGTGAGACACCATCTTTCCCGTAGGAGTCCTGCCTGGCTCGAGCTTTTCCCTCTGCCACCGGATTGACGGCTTCTAGATGACTGGGGTTCGGGACCAGAGTCAGATGCATGCAAGCTCCGCTTTCCAGGGTCACGTCAGTGGAAACTCCACGGTGGTATTTCACATCACCGTCTCCCACAAACCCTGGGTCCTCTGTGTCCTGGAACTCTGCAAAAATATTCTGGTACTTTTTCCGAAAAATAGTGGCCTGAATGGTTAGTCTGCCCCGGTGAGGCATCCCGAGAATCAAGTCAGTGACACCCTGACTGCCTGCCCGGGATACGATTGCGTCGAGCATGGGGATGATCGTCTCGCCCCCTTCAAGGGAAAACCGGGTCTGGCCGGGGAATTTTCTGTGGAGAAAACTTTCGAAAAAAGACGCTTTCATAAGGTTCTTCAGAATGGCACATTTGTCGTCGAGAGAAAAAACGGGTTTGTTTCGGGAGCTTTCCATGTGGGTCACAAGCCAGTTCCACTTCAGGGGGTCATGTATATGCATAAATTCGACCCCGGTGGAGCGACAGTAGGTGTCTCTCAGGGTCTTGAGTATTTCGCGCAGGGTGGTTTTTGTCGGTGAGAAATCTTCAATCGGGAAAGCCCGATCAAGATCTGCTCTTGTAAGGCCGAAGGCCTGAAGGCTGAGGAGACGGTGTTCTCTTTCACAGGGGGTAAGAGGGTCCGTGCAGGCTAGAAGGTGTCCAATATCCCGGTGTCGATGGATGAGCGCCTGTACGGCGGAAATTTTGCGGGCTGTTTCCTGAGATGAGGAGGCTGCTTCAGGTGCGGATGTCGATGATCCAATTTCCATGCCGCTGAAAAAATATGTCCACTCAACGGGAATGAGGTGGGGGGATTTCTTCCAGAGAAGATACTGTTCTTCGATCCACTGAGGGCTGACACTGTCAAGAAAACTCATAAAGCATCCTGGGGGACTTTGCTGTTCCTGCATGGACTGAGACCGGATGGTTAGGACGATCTATCCGGAAAATTTTTTTCAGTATAGCAAAATGTGAATGTATTTCAATCTTTAACGGCTTGTTTCATGAAAAAGAGGAAGTATTTTTCGCTAGTAGCAGAGTGAATGTCCGCCTTTAAGCGAAACATGTCCTGTTTCCACGTGAGCGAATCAATCCTCCTGCGAGTGGTAAAAGAATGTTGTCGCGACGGTAACAAAACAGAAACAGAAAATGGTTGACAAGATTCCCTATTTACCTTATAAGGTTAATCAATAATATAACATACTGTAAAGCTTGTAAAACCCCCACTTTCTGTTGCCGGGAGCACGGAGGCGGGGATATGTTGCATATACGATAATACTTAACCATCTGCTAAGATGGGGCGGAAAGCCTACAGGGTCTCACGAAGACAGCCGGGTTGCCGAAATATCAGCGCGATATTTGGCCCCGGCTTTTTTTGTTTAAAATCAGTAGGTTGTATGGATTATTTATCCCCCTGCACCAAGGAGGTTTCTGGCAGAAGGGTCTTATTATGACATTTTTGCTCATAGTGTGACTATAGTTGCAAAGCTTAATGTTGTTAAACTGTGGTGGCAGGCCACAGTTAATTTACTACTAATTCAATCCAAAATATAACAGATGGATTCACTTTTCGATGAATCCATGAAACACGGAATGCCGAAAGGCACCGTTATTCAGGAGGTTTTATGAAATGTAAAAATATATTTATTTCATTTTTTGTTCTTTTATCTGCAACAGGTTTTCTTTATGCGTGCGGGGGTGGTGGCGATACTGCCGCTAGCTCGTCTGCAGTACTGGCAAATGTTTCTGGCGTAGCTGCGACAGGTAGTGCGATTCAGGGAAGAGTGTATCTTAAAGATTCCAGCGGCGCTGTAGAACAGGTTGCCGATACGGATGCTGATGGTGCATTTTCATTCAACGTTGCCGATTTGAAGGCTCCATTTCTGCTGAAGGCTGTATGGGACTCTACTACGGGTAGCCACGAACTCTATTCTTTTTCTGAAGGTGCAGGAAGGGCAAATGTCAACCCGTTGACTAATGCTGCGGTTGTGGCTGCGGCTGGTCTAACAGAAAATTCTGCTCTTGACCAGGGGCTGACCGAGGTACAAATGAACAGCATAAAGGCTAACCTTCCGGGAGTGATTGCTTCCCTTAGGGAAAAACTTGCGCCGCTGTTTGATATGTACAATGCTGACATCAATCCCGTTACTGGCACTATCAAGGCTGACCATACCGGATTCGATGCCATGTT
>JAQUHM010000378.1 GCA_028683595.1 Geobacteraceae bacterium
CATCTTCTGCTACTCGAATTGCGAGTCTCCCGACATGATTACCGCCCAACTGGAAAGATTGGCCGATTTCTGGCGTCCCATCCACAATCTGGGTGACGACGAGGTACGTGACCTCATCAGAAATGACAGCATCGATATTCTGGTTGACCTGGGCGGACATACGGCCCAAAACCGCTTGACCGTGTTTGCCCACAAACCGGCCCCTGTCCAGGCAACCTGGCTCGGCTATGCCGCCACCACCGGATTGAAAAGCATCGACTACCGGATAACCGACGCAGCAGCAGACCCACCGGGGATTACCGAACATTTCCATTCAGAGACCCTCTGGCGTCTGCCGGACAACTTTATCTGCTATCGTCCACCTGCCAATGCACCGCCAGTAGCTCCCCTGCCCTGCCTGACGAACGGATTCGTCACTTTCGGGGTCTTCAACCACTTTTCCAAGATAACACCGGAAGCAGTCGACCTTTGGTGCCATCTCCTTTTCACTCTCCCCGACGCAAAACTCCTCATCAAGGCGTTAGGAATGGAGCATGAGCCGATGCGGCAAAGGACATGGGAAATGTTTGCATCACGAGGCATTGGTCAGGACCGGCTGGAACTGGTGGGAAAGACACCGAGCATTTACAGTCATCTGGAGCTATTTAGCAAAGTGGACATCTCCCTCGATACCTTCCCGTACAATGGCACCACCACCACCTGTGAATCACTCTGGATGGGGGTTCCGGTGGTTGCAAAGGAAGGGAACTCCCACGTTTCGAGGGTAAGTGTGAGCCTGTTGGGAAGCGTGGGGCTTTCCGGATTGGTTGCCGGATCGGATGAGGACTACGTTGCCTTGGCAGCCTTTCTGGCCCGTGACTGGAAAAATCTGGAAATACTCAGGAACAATCTGCGGGAGCGGATACGGGCATCGAAGCTTCTCGACACGGCGGGATTCACTCGAAATCTGGAATGGGCGTATCGGCAGATGTGGCGCAGATGGTGCGCGGAACAAAGCTAGATAGTTTCCATCCGGAAACTGAAAAAAGTGCTGTTCCGTAGAGGGTTAGGACTTTCACAGAGTCTCTCGTACGGCTTCATTGCACGATTGCAACAGCAGGAAAATCGCCCGAAACCAGCATATTAGCCGACCAGTGTAACGGGTGGTGACCGATTACGAGAGGCTTCGGGGAAGTGCCAACCCGGTCTCTGCCAAGACTTTCCGGATGAAAACTAGATAGCAGAATAAATTGTCCGGATGTAGTGGGGTCGCCAGGATCTTCCCAAATACCGCCTATTGGGGTTTGTACAAAAGAGTTTTTCAACTTAAAACTCAAAACTCATCACTCAAAGCTGGTCTTCAACTTTGCAGGTTGAAGACCAGCTTTTCTGCAACCTCATGAAACTGCCGAGCTGCCTGGGACCAGGAGAGACGCCCCATGTCCTCTGCCGCCACCACCCCCTTGCGGTGCAGCTGATGCTTCATTTGATAGGCGGTTTCCAGGCTTTCGATTACTTCCTCCAGATCCGGCTCAAACCAGATCCCCCTGCCATGACCTTCGTAGAGATAAGGCCGATACCGTGTAAGAGGCAGCGCGTTATCGGAGGTAATCACGTCGGCATGCCCGGTCATGTCGCTGGCAATTACCGTTTTGCCGCACGCCATGTACTCGCACATGACCATGTTGTTCCCCCCCTCGCAGCGGTTGGGAAAGAGACCAATGTCGCTGGCAAGATAGATGTCTCTCATCATCGTGTTTTCCCTGAGAGGATGCAGGAGTACCCTCCGGGTATCAATCCCGTTCTCCTGAAGAGTCCGGTTCAGAAGCGACAGACACTCCTCATCCCCATGCCGGTATTTGATGAAGGATGATAATTCCATAGTCTTGAGGGAAAATGGCCACTGGTTTTCCCAGGCACAGGAGAGAACGACATCGTCATGCCTGTCCATAAAGACCTTCATGGCAGCAATGACAATATCCTGACCCTTCCGCAACTCGAATTTCCCGCCGGAAAATACCACAAAACGGTCCTTGGCGCGAAGCCCCGGTGCGGGATGGAATACCCGTGGGTCGATCCCCTGGAGAATAGTCCCAGTTGCACTAAGCCCACCGATCCGGAGGTTATACTCGCACCATCGTGAGCCAGCCACCATGAAGTCCCAGCGTTTTGCGGCATTACGTGCATGGGCCAGGACTTCGAAATTGTCCTCGAAAAAGCAGTAGCCGATATTGATCCTGCCCCAATTAGCCGGCTCGAAGGGTTGCAGATCCCAGCCGCGCACACAGTGGAGGGTTACACCGTCAAGCGGTCGAAGAGTAGAAATTTCCCTCCGCAGATAATCTCCTGCAATACCCCAACCGTGGGCGCTTCCGCTGGGAAGGGATGTTCTCATGCCGGCACCTCCATTTCATGCCTGAGGGTGAGTGTATAGGATTCAGCATCAAATTCCGGGGCAAATCGGCCAGCATTACGGTAATACGTTGCCGACTCGCGAACACGGTTCAGGTGAAAGGCCACAAAACCGCGGAGCGCCTGGATTTCCCCGTCTCGGGGAAAGACTTTTTCAATCCTTGCGAGAATCTCGTCCGCATCGCTGACTTTTCCGGCCAGCAGAAGCTTTCTCGCGAAAACTGTTCCATATTCCCGAAAGCCACTTTCCAGGAGGGAAGGAAGCCGCTCTTTCTCGGCGATGAAACGCCATTTGGCAAGGAAGTATCCCCTGTTACGCTTCAGAATAGCGCCGGCGGTATCAGCGTTCCGGTAATACTCAATTTCCCTGAGTGCCCGGATGGTCCCGCTCCAGTGGTGATCATAGGCAGTTGTGGGGATGATATAATTTTTCAGTCCCGCTTTTCTGATCTGCAGACCGAGGTCCCACTCCTCGAAATAACAGGGCGTGTAGGCGTCCTCGAAGCGTATCAGTTTGTCGGTGAAAAACTCCCTTTTCAGTGCAAATAAAAATCCGGAGACTGCATCCACGGCTATCGTTTCGGAAAATGACCCCTTGTCGAAATAACAGTAGTCACGGGTAAAAGAAAAATCCACGAAAGACCCCTGCGGACCGACACAGGCTGCTCCCTCGAGAGTCATGAGACCATCTTCAAGGGCGATCACCGTTTCCGCTTCCAGGTGGACATCGGCATTAACGATAAAGACGACCGGTGTCACCGCCATGTCGAGGCCGATATTCCAGGCACGGGAGACTCCCACATTCCGCTTCATGACCGCATACTGACTGATACGGGGATGTTTTTTCAGTTCATCCGCTACCTTCTCACTGTTGAAAACCACAATCACATCCCCATCGATATCCTTCAAGTCATCGAGAAGCGTCACAATACTGTAGCAACTGGCCGGCGAGTAATCGAGAACCGGTATGACAAAGCTTCGCGACGATGAACCGAGCGTCGGCATAGCCGCCAGCGCCCCTTGCACGGGAGACGCCAATCCTTCCAGGGAACGCTCCCTGAGTTCTTTGGCGGACCAGGTAGTCGCCTTTCCGGAAAGTGCCACTTGCAGCAGGTCTTCGGCCCGGTGGCGGTAGGTATGAGCAGCGTGGACCAAGTTGCGTCCGCGGGCCGCAATCCGTTCCCGCAGGTCTTCGTTGTCCAGGTAAAATCCGACCGTATCAGGAAGGAGATCATCGTGACGGTATACGGCATAATCTTCGGCATCGCGGAAAAGGAT
>JAQUHM010000379.1 GCA_028683595.1 Geobacteraceae bacterium
CCTTCGGTTAAGCGATCTGTCCCTGACAGAGGCCGACCGAAAGGGGAAACTGACCGGCAATGCCAAGATCTCTTTAGCCGGCCGGAGCCCCGCAATTGCCGCGCAACTGCTTGCCGAAAAACTGGATCTTTCCTCGGAAGTTCCTACTCTCCCGCCCCTGGACGGCACCATCGACATGTCAGGCTCCTTCGACAAGTACAGGGGGACACTTCGTCTTGCAACAAGCGGCCAAGGGCTCCGTTCCGGCTCCCTTGGAGGGTCTTTCACCGGGGACACTGAAGGAGTCTCTCTCGTTCTCGACAAGGGGTCCTGGCTTGGAGGAACCCTCACCGGGAACCTCGCAGCGCGCTGGAACGACGGCCTTTTTCTTTCTGCCGCAGTGATCGGCAGAAATTTCAACCCAGCCCGCGTTACCCCCGACTGGGACGGTGTAGTCAACCTGGACATGAGCGGGGAGATGCGCAAATCCGACACCGCGCCCCTGCGCGGAAAAATCTCCGCGAAGCTGTTGTCAAGCCGGCTTCGAGGTCGACAACTGACAGGGGAACTGGCTGCCCGAATCGATAATCAGGACATCATCCTCGACCGTCTACTGCTCAGGGGGAACGGTTTCGACCTCAGTGCCTCGGGGCATATTGCCCGAAAAATAAACTTTGACCTGCTGGCTGATGACCTGGGTGGGCTCATTCCCGGCACTGCTGGTTATCTTCGGCTGACAGGGGAAGTCCGCCGAAGGGGCGGGCTATTCGGCGGAAACGCTACGGGCACGGCCAAGGCCTTGCGAGTGGAATCCCTGCGCCTCAAAACAGCATCCTTTACCGCATCACTCTCCGACACGAAAAACCAGGCACTGCAGCTCCATCTGACAGCACAAGGACCGGAATATGGAAGGTTTCTGGCCAAGGAAGCACGGCTCGATATCTCCGGGACTCTTGACCAGCATCGCATCGATCTGGAGGCTTCTTCAACTGCGGGCTCTTTGAGAACATCGCTGGAAGGAAAGTACCAATCCTCCACCTGGGCAGGAAACATCATCACCCTCTCAGGACGAGACCCGGTCGGCCCCTGGCGCATGGAAAAGGCTACCCGCCTCTCGCTTTCTTCCCGCGGAGCCAGTCTTTCCCCCTTTATCCTGAGCGCCAGTACCGGAGAGAGAATAGAACTTCGTGGCGAGTGGTTTCGCAGCCCTCCTGGGATACGTCTGAACACCTCCTGGCAGAAGCTCAACCTGGCCCGTGCAGGACAATGGTATCCCGATCTCCAGCTAAAAGGGCTATCTTCCGGTACGATCACTCTGCTTGCGCCGCCTGGAAACTCACCGAAAATATCCGGAACCATCCAGGCTTCCGGAAGCCTCATGGCAAACGGCTATCTGACCCAAATTCGCACAGGGACAGTCCACCTGGAGACAATCGCCGGGAAAATCCGCGCCGAGACAATCCTGGACCTGGCCGCCCAGGGTAAACTCACGGCAAGCATGGTAACGGACGTGCCGAAAACACTGGCGCTCCCCGATCACGGAGACTTCGAGGCTCACCTGGATGGTGTCAACCTGGGAATCTTCCACACCTGGCTGCCCGAAGGACTTTCACTGGAGGGAATACTATCAGCCCACACCATCGGAAAGCTGCTGCCCGGCCGACAGCTGCAGCTCACGGCAAAAGCGGACATCGCTCGGGGGGTATTCCGTCAACAGCAGAAGGGAGGGGAAATACGTGCAGACCTTCGCACCGCAACTCTGTCCCTTGACTGGCACGACCAGACACTCGACGGCACCCTTGCGGTGGAACTTGCCGATACCGGCAACCTCAAGGGAAGTTTCCGACTCCCCCTTCCGGCCCGGCTGCCGCTGGCCATGAATCCCGAAGGCGCAATATCGGCAACCCTTCAGGGAAAAGTACGCGAAAACGGGATAATGACAGCATTGTTCCCCGGAATGATCCAGGAAAGCAAAGGCGAGCTGGAAGTGAATCTGCGTGTCGGAGATACCTGGAAGAATCCGAACCTGAGCGGCACACTGCTTCTCGGCAGAGCAAGCCTCTACCTTCCCCGGGCAGGGATACACCTCTCTGACCTGAAGCTGGCAGCCCATCTTGAACGCGACCGGATCACGGTCGATTCCTTCTCCGCTCGATCCGGCCAGGGAACCATCAACGGCACGGCAACCGTGCTTCTTAAAGACTGGAAACCGGTCAGCTACCAGGGAACCATCCGGGGAAAGCAATTCCAGTTCGTCTATCTCCCGGAACTACAGGTCCAGGGAAGCCCGCACCTTGACTTCACGGGAACCATGAAAAAGGTAACCGTCCGTGGAGATCTCCTTATATCCGACCTCACCGTTGTCGGCAGCCAGACTCGGTCCCCGGTCCGTCCCAGTGAGGACGTGGTGGTAGTGGATGCACTTCGGAAAAAAGAGCGCTCCCTCCCCCTCGACCTCGACATCAGGATCAAGGTTGCATTCGGCGATCGGGTATACGTCAAGATGTCAGGAATCGATGCCCGGCTTGACGGAACAGTCGACATAACCATGACCAGCCTCAAGGACATTCGGGGGAAGGGAGAGATACGGGTCGTAAAAGGAAGTTACAAAGCCTACGGGGTGGACCTGGAGATCACAAAAGGACGTATCAGCTTCACCGGCGGACCGGTCAGCCAACCGGTACTGGATATCCTCGCGCTCCGGACGGTCAATGATATCAGCGCCGGTGTCATCGTTGCCGGAACAATCAAACACCCCATCATTCGACTCTATTCCGAACCGGCCATGCAGGACAGCGACATAATGGGATACATGGTGCTCGGCCAGCCTCTGAGCGGAGACCAGGGACAAATAACTGCCGTCATGTCGGCAGCACGCCTGCTTCTCTCCGCCAGCCAGTCAGCGGGGCTCAACGAGCAGATCATGAACAAATTCGGTATCGATTCCATCGGCGTTGAACAGGATAAAAGTGACATCACCAAATCCATCGTCACCGTGGGCAAATACCTGACCCCGAAACTATTAATCAGTTACGGCAGGTCCCTCTTCTCCGATACCACCTATCTGAAAGCACGCTATACCTTCTCCGAACGGTGGGAAGTGGAAACCTGGACCGGCACGGAAAGTGGACTTGATGTATTTTACAAGATAAACTTCTACTGACAACCACCATGTAAGCCTGCAAAAGTCTCTAGCTTTCACCTCTCCTTTCAGATAATTCTCGACAACCTTCCATGAGCGTGTAAAAATTTAACGTCTATAAATTTTTGTATGAAGTATTCTGTCACATCATTGTGGTATTTTTTTATCATGGGATGAAGACGGCATGAAACGAGTTCGCGGTGATGCCAAATATGTCACGGGATTAGTGTAATCAACGATGATGTAGGGGCGCTGCTTGCCGTGCCTCGTTGGTTATTGAAGACAAATGAAACAGCGGGAGAGAAAACGAAATGGAATACCTTGCCCATAGCATGAACAATCATGGTCGATCGCACCTCGCCAGGGAACATCTGACTGCGGTGGCAAAACTCTCGATGCATTTTGCAGGCAACTCAAAATGGAAAGAGGAAGCATTTTTTGCTGGAATTCTCCATGATCTTGGCAAGTATGCCGACCTGTTTCAAGCCCGTCTGCGTGGAGAGGCAAGTGGTCTCGATCACTGGTCTGCCGGGGCATGGGT
>JAQUHM010000056.1 GCA_028683595.1 Geobacteraceae bacterium
TGAAGCGAGAAGGGCTCAAGAGCCGATTGATCATGCAGGTTCATGACGAATTGGTGTTCGAGGTTCCGGAGGAAGAGCGTATTCTGATGGAGATGCTGGTTTGTCATGAGATGGAGCACGCGGTTTCTCTGCGGGTTCCTCTCAAGGTGGATCTGAATTTTGGCAGGAACTGGAGTGAGGCACACTAGTATAGTTTTCATCCGGAAAGTCTTGGCAAGGGCCGGGTTGGGACTTGCCCGAAGCCTCTCGTAATCAGTCACCACCCGTTACACTGGTCAGCTGATCTGCTGGTTTCGGGCGGTTTTCTTGCTGTTGCAATCGTGCAATGAAGCCGTACGAGAGACTCCGTGAAAGCCCCAACCCTCCACGGAACAGCACTTTTTCAAGGTTTCCTGATGAATACAATACTAGTGGTTTCCAATTTGGAAACGAGGATATTTTTGTCCTGACAAGGAAATCAAGGGATTGTGCGGAGACGTACTACTGTACGTCGCACAAACAAGACTGCTGATTGACGCAGTCAGGGCGAAAAAAGACCGTTTCCGGATGGAAACTAGAATAGGTACTCGGTTATTACGGGCAGAAAAAAAGGGAACCGGATCTCCGGTTCCCTTAAACTTTTCAGTCTCTCCACTCTGCCGTGGGTTTGGGGCCTCACAGCGAGTTCCCAAATATGTGGGCATCTTTGTATCGTTTCAGGCAAATCCCGCAAAATGGGGCAGCACACCGCGACCTGAAAAACACCCGTTTTATTATTATTCCGCAGGGGCTTGATAACCTCACAAACATGGCAGAGAGACTACGTTTTGAGAGTACCGCAGGAAGGCAAAAAAATCAAGGATCATTTAGGGCGGCCAGCCTGCTAGCTGCCAAGGAACGAGATCAGCAGCTCCAGTTCTTTCATCAGTTTGTCAAAGCCCTGCAGGGTCAATGACTGTGGTCCGTCGGAGAGTGCTTTCTCCGGGTCGGGATGGACTTCCAGCATCAGGCCATCGGCACCGGCAACCAGGGCTGCCTTTGCCATGGGCGGCACCAGGCTTCTCCTGCCGGTGGCATGGGAAGGGTCGACCATAATGGGAAGGTGCGACATTTCCTTGATCAGCGGGATAACAGCCAGGTCAAGGGTGTTGCGGGTAGCGGTCTCAAAGGTTCTGATGCCCCGTTCGCAGAGGATAACCCCGGGATTACCCTCTGCCAGGATGTATTCGGCCGCTGCCAGGAACTCCTCGATGGTTGCACTCATGCCACGCTTCAAGAGAATCGGCTTTTTGATCTTTCCCAACTCCCGAAGCAGTTCGAAATTCTGCATATTTCTGGCCCCGACCTGAAGAACGTCTGCATACTCTGCGACCATATCTACGGTATCAGGGCTCATGACCTCAGTCACGAAGGGGAGGCCGCTTTCGCGGGAGGCTAGAGACAGGAGCTTCAGCCCCTCCTCCCGCATTCCCTGGAAGGTGTGAGGACCGGTGCGTGGTTTGAAGGCACCCCCGCGCAGCATGTCGGCGCCGGAGGCCTTCACGGCCCTGGCGGTCTTCATGATCTGATCTTCGCTTTCCACTGCGCACGGGCCGGCCATGATCACCGGGCGCTTCCCGCTTCCAATTTCGATTCCGGCAACTTTGACAATAGTGTTTCTCGGGTGGAAATCGCGTGAGACCAGCTTGTAGGGCTTCGAGACGTGGATCACTTCCTTGACTCCGGGGAGGGCGAGCACCGTGGAATCATCTACATATCCCTTGTTACCGAGCACTCCGATTGCAGTCCTCTCGCTTCCCGGGATGGGCGCAGCAGCGAATCCCATCCGTTCCACCGCCTTGATAATCGCTTCGATCTGTTTCTTCCCCGCATTATGGTTCATGACGATGAGCACGAGATCCTCCGTAAGGGTGATGCCGGACTGTTGAGTGCCGACACGGCTGATGAAAGTATTGTGAAAAAAATACCATGAAATCTTCTTTGGTGGTAGTATTGTTTTCCTGGTGCCGCTGATGTTTCAGTGGGAGCGCGCTGCTCTGCCGTCTGGTTCCAGCCGGCGGTCACGGATGAAAAGGGAGAAGCCATGCGACTCAAAGACGAACAGATCGACCGGTTGGCGGAAAGAATTCTAACTGATCTTGCTGAATCATCGCTCATTGTTCTTAAGAAGGAGCGGGCAAAGGTCTGCAGCTGCATCAAGGAAGTCATGAGGGCAGACATGGCCTCGGAAGAGCAACTGGAAAGGGATGCCGAACAGCTCCTCGAAAAGACCCTTCGTGCGATGGGGGGCGGCGAGGAAATCGACCGCTACAAGATGCTGAAGATGATTAAAATCAAACTGGCAAAAGAACGCAAAATCGTTCTCTAGCAGATTGTTGAAAACTTCACGAGAAGGCCGGGTCTGCGCGCTGAAACGCTACGGCGTGCAAGCGGGATGGTAGGCGCAAGTAAGTGAGGACGCGAGGCGTAGCAACGCTACGTTGAGTGTTCGAACGAGCGGCAACACGCCAGGCCGGCCCCACAGTAGTTTTTCAACAACCTGCTGCGAGTGTCCCGTACAGGAGGGAAGCCATGCATATTTCCGAGGATCGAATTTCTCATATTGCCCATAAAATTCTGGACAAGCTCTGGGGAGCCGATACTGTAGATTTCCCTGACGAAAGACGTGCACTGGAAGCCATCAAGGCCACATTGACGTCGTATTTCTCCATTGCCGATGAGATAGATTCCCTTGTCAGGAAAAAGCTTTCGTCCTATTCGCAGGCAAAAGTTCCGGGAAGCAGGGACTGGGAAATACTTTATCAGAAATTTTACCGGGAAGAGGCTGATAAGAAGAAGTGGTGATGTCTCAGGCCATGGATTCAGGGGCAATCATCAACTTTTTTAAAATTATAGCTTGATTTTTCCTCGGGCGATGTTTATATTTTACGACGTGATTAGCACTCAATGGTTTTGAGTGCTAATTTTTTTCCAAAACAATTCAATATCCAAGGCAAGAAAGGAGAATGAAAGTTATGAATCTGAGACCTCTGCAGGACCGTATCATTGTAAAGAGACTTGAGGAAGAAAGCATGACCGCAGGTGGGCTCTATATCCCCGACACTGCTAAAGAAAAGCCCCAGAAGGGTGAAATCGTTGCCGTAGGCAAGGGCAAAATCACCGAAGCAGGCAAGGTTATCCCCGTTGATTTGAAGGTTGGCGATACTGTTCTTTTTGGAAAATATGCCGGCACCGAAATCAAGATTGACGGTGTTGATTATCTCATTATGCGTGAAGACGATATTCTCGGTGTAGTCGAGTAACGTCTGTCTCCTCATATCACTATACAAAACAGAATATCTAATTTCCAAGGAGGATATTACAACAATGTCTGCAAAAATTATAAAGTTTGGCCAGGAAGGCAGAAATTCCATTCTGAGTGGGGTAAACATCCTTTCTGACGCAGTAAAGGTAACTCTCGGTCCCAAGGGCCGGAATGTTGTGATCGAGAAGTCCTACGGTTCCCCCGTCATCACCAAGGATGGTGTTACCGTTGCCAAGGAAATCGAACTGGAAGACAAATTCGAGAACATGGGCGCTCAGCTGGTGAAAGAGGTTGCTTCCAAGACCTCCGACGTTGCCGGTGACGGTACCACCACCGCAACCGTTCTTGCCCAGGCCATTTACAGCCAGGGTGCAAAGCTCGTTGCGGCCGGCACCAACCCCATGGACATCAAGCGCGGTATCGATCAGGCTGTTGAGATCGTGGTGGCCGAACTGAAGAAGATTTCCAAGCCGATCAAGGATCACAAGGAAATCGCACAGGTCGGTACCATCTCGGCAAACAACGATAAGACCATTGGCGACATCATTGCCCATGCCATGGAAAAGGTCGGCAAGGAAGGCGTCATCACTGTTGAAGAAGCCAAGTCCATGGAAACCACCCTGGAGACCGTGGAAGGGATGCAGTTCGATCGCGGTTATCTCTCCCCGTACTTCGTGACCGATCCTGAGCGCATGGAAGCAGCGCTGGAAAATGTCAGCATTCTTATCCATGACAAGAAGATCAGCAACATGAAGGATCTTCTCCCGATTCTCGAGCAGACCGCCAAGTCCGGCAAGCCTCTCCTTATCATTGCTGAAGACATCGAAGGCGAAGCCCTCGCAACCCTCGTTGTCAATAAGCTGCGCGGTGTGCTGAATATCTGCGCTGTCAAGGCCCCCGGTTTCGGTGACCGTCGCAAAGCCATGTTGGAAGACATTGCCATTCTCACCGGAGGCACCGTCATTTCCGAAGAGCTCGGCTTCAAACTTGAAAATACTACAGTGGAAATGCTTGGCAATGCCAAGAAGGTTACCGTCGACAAGGACAATACCACCCTTATTGACGGCGCCGGCGTTGAAGCCGACATCCAGGGTCGCGTCAAGCAGATTCGTGCCCAGATCGAGGAAACCACCAGCGACTACGATCGTGAGAAACTTCAGGAGCGTCTTGCCAAGCTTGTGGGCGGCGTTGCCGTCATCAAGGTCGGTGCAGCTACTGAAACCGAGATGAAAGAGAAGAAAGCACGTGTTGAAGACGCTCTCCACGCTACCCGTGCAGCAGTTGAAGAGGGTATCGTTCCTGGAGGCGGCGTTGCCTATCTCCGCACCCTGGCAGCCCTTGATTCCCTGGTGCTCTCCCACGACCAGCAGTTCGGTGTCAATGTCATCAAGCGTGCCCTTGAAGAGCCGATCCGCCAGATCGCCGCAAATGCCGGTGTTGAAGGTTCCATCGTGGTCGACAAGGTGAAGAACGGTAAGGATGCATTCGGCTATGATGCTTCCGAAGACCAGTACGGCGATATGGTAAACTTTGGTATCATCGATCCGACCAAGGTTTCCCGTTCTGCACTCCAGAACGCCGCTTCCGTGGCAGGCCTCATGCTTACCACCGAAGCAATGATTGCCGAGAAGCCGAAAAAAGACGGCGGCGCAATGATGCCTCCGGGCGGTATGGGCGGTATGGGTGGTATGGGCGGCATGGGCGGCATGGACTACTAATTTCCTGCTTGTCCAATTGTTACAACAGAAAAGGGGGCGGTATTTCCGCTCCCTTTTTTTATTCTTCATTCCTCCGGGGATAGCAATTCGACCCCGCTGTTGCGTGATGCTATTTTTCGATTCCGATCCGTGCCGGAACGCCTGCCTTGAAGTAGTGTTTGACTTCCCGCATCTCGGTTACCAGGTCAGCTGTCTCCATTACTTCAGGGGCGGCTTTCCTGCCGGTGAGCACCAGTTCAACGTGCTCGTCCTTTTCTTGAATCAGCTGTAGCAACTCTTTCACGCTAACCAGTTCATAGAAAACAGCTATGTTGATTTCATCGAGAATGACCAGATCATACTCCTCGCCTGTTACCGCTCTGTGTGCCATTTCGAATGCCCTGCGGGCGCAAGCGGTTACTTCCGGTCCCGGTTTTTCCCGCCCGAGCCATCCTTTGTGCCCGGTCTGGATAATGGTCAGGTAAGGGGCCAGCATCTTGGCAGCCAGATGTTCACCACATGGCTCAGAACCCTTCACGAACTGGATCATGCAGACCCGGAGTCCCCTTCCCACAGCCCTGAGCGCAAGCCCAAGGGCGGCTGTTGTTTTCCCTTTGCCATTGCCCGTGTATACTTGAACCAAACCTTTCTGCAGCATGTGTTTGTTCATTTTTCGTCCCCGTAGAGTTCAACGTGCTGGTACATAGAATTTCTGTTGTGAGAGAGTATGGTCAGGAGTCCTGTCCACGAGTTTCTAGTGTCGTTCGAGAGGCACATGCTGTCAAGGGCAAAACAACAGAAGCTGAGAGTGCGTGACATTTTCTCCGGAATTCTCTATTCTAGTTTCCGCTCGGAATGATCCTGCACGGAGTGTGCTTTTTGAAGGCGTTTTACGGGATGTTTTGGGTGGGGAATGACAAGGAAGTTTAGCGTAAAGGAGTTTGCTTGTGGTTATACGGATTCATGCAGTGGTGCTCCTGGTTTGCCTTTTGTTGTTCTGCTCCGGCCCTGTCGAGGCGGCCGAAGAGTTCTTTGCGGGGAATAATGAAGTCATCGGCACAATGAAGAGCTATGTGATTAAGGAAAGTGACTCCTTGATCGAGCTTGCCAGAAAATATGACCTTGGCTATAACGAAATTGCCGATGCCAACGTAAAAATGGATCCCTTTATTCCGGATCTGGGTGCCACCGTCAGAGTGCCAACCTTCTGGGTTCTGCCGAATCATCCCCGGGAGCGAGAAATTATCATCAATCTCTCGGAACTGCGCCTGTACTATTATCCCTACCAGGATGCCAAGTTCGTCTTTACTTTTCCCATCGGCATCGGTGATGAGGGGAGCGAGACACCGCTTGGGACTTTTACCATCATTGAAAAAAGGGTCAACCCGGTCTGGTATGTCCCAAAATCCATCCAGGAGGAACGGCCGGGGTTTCCTGCACAGGTTGCGCCCGGACCAGACAATCCTCTCGGTACCCATGCGCTGCGCCTCTCCATCGGATCGGTTCTGATCCACGGTACGAACAAACCGTGGGGAACCGGCAGAAGAGTCAGTCATGGCTGTATACGTCTCTATCCGGAGGATATCCCGGAACTGTATCAGCTTGTGCCAAAAGGGACGAGGGTTGTTATTCTGCGACAGCCGGTAAAGCTTGGCCTGAAAAACGGCAGGATTTATCTTGAGGTGCATCGGGGGGAGGATGTTGACTATTATCAGGAGGCGATGAAACTTATCATGGTGAGAAATCTGCTGTCCCGTGTCGATAAAGTGAAGCTTTCTCGTGTACTACGCCAGAAGACCGGCATCCCCGAGGAAATTTCCCGTTAGCAGGACAGAAACGGGCCCGGGATTTTAGAACCGCGTCCCGGACCCGTTCATTTTATGCAGTACTATTTTTTCTGGCCAAGTTCAAATGCCTTGCCGCAACGGGCGGCACAGGCGTCGGCTTTCTGTGCTGCTGCATCGGCTTTTGCTGCTGCATCGGCTGCGGCTTGCTTGGCGGCATCAACATCGCCGGAGAGCGTTGTCATTTTGCCGTCCATGTCGTTCACCTTGTTTTCGAGTGCTCCTACCTTGGATTCAAGGGTGCAGAGCCTTGCATTCAATGGGTCTGTCTGCTCCTTGACGTAGCTTTCGGTTGCGCATCCGCTCAGTGCTGCGGCGCAGAGAAGCACCATGAATATTCCGCTTTTCTTCATTGTTTATTCCCTCCTTTTGTGATGATCTTTCCGGCCGGGGATATATCCACAGCCTGTCTGTTTACGTTAATCATATTTATACCATACCAGTAAAGATATCAAATGCAATATTTGTAAGTGAACTTTTTTTCAGGTTTGCGATGCCTTATCTACCGGTCTTTGATTGCGTGGATGTTTGCTTCCATGCAGCCTTTCGTATCAGAAATCTTGTCCTTGACAGTTCTGGGTTGTTTTGCTATTCAATAACATTGCATGGGCGATTAACTCAGCGGGAGAGTGCTACCTTCACACGGTAGAAGTCGCTGGTTCGATCCCAGCATCGCCCACCAACGATTGATGTGACGTTCTATCTCTTTGAAGGTAGGACGTTTTTTTTTGCATTTTTAGTCACCTGCCTTTGCCCTGTCTGCCACCATTTGTTCCTTGCCACAATCGAGGGACAACATGACCCATCCTCACAAAATCAGGGAGGCCTATAATTTTCGCATCCGTATTCCGGCTGATTTCAGTATCTGGTTCAGGCGGAGGGAGGACTTCAATCGGTCGCTCCATACCACAGATCTGGAGAATGCCCAGAGGTTGGCAAGAACATTCCCCCTTATTCACAACTCGCATAATCCAACAGTGCAAGCGTATTTTTTGACCCCTCTGTACGGTTTTCTTCCTCATATTTGGAGATATTCCTTTGCAAGGCAATCCTGGTGATATACTATTTTCAAGGTTCTTATTAACGCGGCTCATAATATCCTGCTATGACCCGTAATTAGGAAGCCCGTCAGGTTTTTCATATGAATCAATCTGAAACTGTCATTCCGATAGCTATTCGCAAGTTGAAAAAGGTACATATGCGTCTGCCGCCATCGCATCTTTTCGACGAACCGCTGGGCTGTTCCGGGAACAGGCGTTATTTCGCCCTGTACTGGTCGCGTGCTGACCAGGCGCCGGTCCTGAATGACGGCTTCTTTGAATCTGTTGGCGTTCCGGACACGTATCGTGTCTGGAGATATGAACCTGCAGTCATTGCAGCGCTTGCTGGATACAACATCGGTGATGCTGCGATAACGGCCGACCACTGGCTGTTGGTGGACCGTAAATCGAGGGAACTTTATATCGGAAAAGTGTGGGATGTACTGGCTGCTCTCGATTTCCAGAAAAGCGAAACCTGAACCGTTGCATGAAACCGGGCCTGTCCACAATTTCAGGGATTCAATGGATATGTGCTCCAGGTAATCCTGACATCGTGACTAAACTTTATTGCCCACCTCGAGAGGAGAAATAATGTATCTCAAAACACACTTGTTGATAAACCAATCACTTTGCGGCCAACTACTCTCTATCGATGAGGGCATAGCTGTCGTGAAAATCAACACTACGTCCGAAATGGTTGCAGACGATCACAAACTTGTGCATGGGGGTTTTATCTTCGGGGCTGCTGACTATGCGGCAATGGCGGCAGTCAACGATCCAAATGTCGTGCTCGGCTCCGCTGAGGTCAAGTTCTTGAAGCCATCGAAATCTGGCGATACCGTTATACTTAACGCAAAGGTTACCGATGCCAATGGGAAGCGCCGACGTGTTGATGTCGAAGGTGTTGATGAAGCTGGAGCAATAATCTTCTCTGGAACTTTTACGTGCTTCGTTCTTGAAAAACACGTCCTTGAGTAGTGACGTATAACAAATCGTGCAAGCCGACGCCGCTGGTCTCTCCATTCTGCGTGTCCGGTCGAGGCAGACAGGTATGGCGGGATGAAGCTTGAAAATTCAACAATGCGAAACATGACACCACCGCGCCCCATAATTTTTCCGGAAAGGAAGAAAGTCAAACCCGACTTTTTGATTTTCCCAGATTAGCCCGGATGACTGGATCACAAGACAAGAAAGCGAAATACGTGCTGGGTGGCGTAATAGCACCCAAAACTTAATTGCGTGGGCGATTAACTCAGCGGGAGAGTGCTACCTTCACACGGTAGAAGTCGCTGGTTCGATCCCAGCATCGCCCACCATGAAGAGACCTCAGGGTCGGATTTCAATCCGGCCTTTTTATTTCTATGGGTTTCAGGTTTTTGAGTCAGGCCGGGGCAGCGAAGCAAGATGAGCAGGAAGTCCGAGAGAGAGGATTTATGAACAGACCGGGATTCCCGTTGCATTTTCCCGCGAAGAGCAGTGCGGTATCTTCAGAAGTTCCCGATATTACTAAAAATGTCCGTAACATGCTGAAATGTCAAGTGTATTTAGGTGCCTAAAAAATAGTCATTTTGCGGTTTCCCCTGTAATAAATATCACTTACCCCTCTCTTCCACGAAGTTTTCCACAGCTGTTCCACAGCTTGTGTTGGTGGCTAATAATCCTGGTATGGCAGATGAATTACGACTCGTGATCGTCTGCTTATCACATGTCGGGGGAGCTCTTCTATCCCACCTCAACACAGCGGATGCCGTCTGGACGCCATGCGGGCGAGATGACGAATGAGCCTTTCTTCCCTGCCTTCGAAAGGAGCGCCCCGAAGGTTACGGTGAAGTCCCCATAGCGGTTGTTGATTTCATCCATGGCCCGGGTTGCGAATACCTTCAATTTTTCATCGGTGAACAACGGCAGCTGTTCTTCCCGGTGCCGGAGGTTCGAAAGGCGTACCCCGAGCAGCCTGATCGGCTGTTCCAGGGAGACGGAATCCAGGATTTGCACTGCCGCCCGGTAGATGTCCTCGCTGAGGCTGATATAGTCGCCCTGGGACTGCTGTTTGCCGAAACTCGTGTCAAAATCCGCGTAGCGGACGTAGAGACTTACCGTCTTGCCGGTTACCCCGTACCTCCGTGCTCTCCTGCCAACCATCTCCGACAGCTGCAGCAGGTATCTCAGAATCTCTTCACGTTTATCGATGTCCCGCTCGAGGGTCATGCTGTGCCCCACCGACTTCACCGGGTCGGCGTCCTGTGCCGGCAGCACCGGGGAGTCGTCGAGCCCTTTTCCCATGCGCTGCAGGTATTCGCCGACGATGCCGAATTTCTTTTTCAGGATTTCTACGGGAAACCGCCCCAGTTCGCCGCAGGTGGTGATGCCGAGAAGCCTCAAGTGGCGTCCCATGCGCTTGCCCACGCCACAGAGGTCTGTTATGGGTAGCTTCTCCAGCACTCTGCCTGTTTCTTCGGGCCTGATGATCGTGAGGCCGTCCGGTTTCTTCATCTCGCTGGCAAGTTTTGCCAGGAGTTTGTTCGGGGCGATGCCGATCGAGCAGGTGATGCCGAAACGGTTGCGGACCCGTGCCTTCAGACGGTAGGCGATGTTTTCCGATGAGCCGAAGAGGCGCAGGCAGCCGCTCACATCCATGAATGCTTCGTCGATGGAAAACACCTCCACCAGCGGCGTATAGTCGGACAGCATCTTCATGATTTCAGAGGAAGTGTGGGTATACCTGCGGTTGTTGCCGACCACCAGAATCAGCTCGGGACAGCAGCGTTTTGCTTCCCAGACGGCCATGCCGGTTTTGACGCCGCACTTTCGTGCTTCGTAGGAAGAGGTGGTGATGACGGTGCGATGGGCAGAGCCGATGACGGCAATGGGTTTGCCGCGTAGCGCCGGATTCATGGCCTGCTCCACCGAGGCAAAAAAGGCGTTCATGTCTATGTGGAGGATCGTTCTGTTTGCTGTCATGGTGACGTCTCGATGCCGTACAGTGTCCAGCTCTGGTTCTTCGTGTCGTAGACAAGCTCATAGAGTGCCTGGTCATCCGCCACGGCAAAGTGGAGGAGGAGGTTGTCACCGCATTTTTCTTGCCAGGAGTAGGTGGTTTCTACAACCGTATGTTTTTTCCGCTGCCAGTCGAACCATACCGGCCGGATGGCCCGGCCGGGGGTGAAGACCGCCGCGACCCGAATCGGCTCCCGAATCCGTTCCATGGCTCACTCCAGCGGGCGGTAAATGCCCACCACCTTGCCGACGATGGTCACCTCTCCCTCTCCTTCACGGACAATGATGTCGTCATAGTTGGGGTTGGAGGCTGCCAGCCGGATTTTGTTTCGCTCCCGAAAGAAGCGCTTCAGGGTTGCCTGCCCGTCGACCAGGGCAACGACGATATCACGGTTGTTTGCTGATGGCTGAGGCCGGATCAATGCCAGGTCGCCTTCCAGGATCGAGGCCCCGACCATTGAGTCTCCCCGCACCCGGAGAAAAAATGCCGCACCGGAAGGAAGGCGGGCACTGTCGATGGCAAAGTAGCCTTCGATATCCTCCATGGCCGGTTGGGGGAGCCCGGCGCGAACGGTTCCCACGATCGGCAGGGAGGTGGCGCGGGCCGGTTGGCCGGAGAGGACGATTCCCCGGGAGCTTCCGGAGCTCTTGGATAGATAACCCTTCTTTTACAGGGCCTGCAGGTGGCGCATGACCCCGAGGGTGCCGTTGATTTTCAGGTGACCGGCTATCTCCCGCTGGGTTGGCGGATAGCCGCAGGTCTCGATGAACTCGGTGATGAATGTCAGTACTTGCTGTTGTCGGGGTGTCAGTTCTTCCATGGCTTACCTCATAGTGTCTCGTGCGACTAATTCATTTCTGGTAATTCCGGTTCTTTTGGCCCATGGCTGCGTTGTTGCTCCTCGTCAGAGCCTCGCTATGCCTGCGTCACCTTGCCAGGAGCCAAAACTCCTCGGAATTAATGCGGCGAACTAACCGCACGGGACACGGTACGTTGTCAAATGACAACATACCAGCCGGATTGGGGTCTGTCAAGGGGCGCGCGCGGCGGTTGCTGGACACAGACCAAAAGAGCGCTCCGGAGGGGCAGGGTCTGTCGTTTAACCTATTGACATGAAAGGAAAGAAGTGCAATAACAAGCGGTAATTTTGATTGTTTTCTAATGTTTCCAGAGTGTCTTTGTCTCGTGGATGGTCAGGGTGTTTGCCGTCGGGTGAGGTGCTTGTGAGGCTCTTCCCGTTGCATGGGGGGAGCGTTGCACGACGCGAATGCCATTATTTCCAGCAGTCATGTTCTGACCGCAAAGGTTCAATTCTACTTCACCAGGCCCCGGGAGAAACATAAATGCGTATCTACCCCTGCTCCATCCTCTGTCTTCTCGCTGTTTTCGTAGCCCTGCCGCTGTACGCCGCTGACTCACTGGCACCGGTAGAGCAGGCGTGCCTGAACCTTCGCGGCAACCAGGATGTCGCCTGCATGAAACATCTTGTGGCCATGCACGACAAAGGCCATGGTTCGGTCGGCAAGGCGCTGGACCAGGAAATAAATAATTTCATAACCGTGGCGGAGCGGGCCCTTACCCTGAGGGCGGAAACCATCAAGGAAGGGGAGCGGCTGCAGGGCCGGATGGCACAGGGCAAACCGTTGTCAGGCGAAGACCTGGCCCTTCTCAACCAGGGACTGGTGGAACATCTGGCTTTGCGAAAAGAACTGCTCGCAATTGCCGAATCTCACGAATGCTGGCTGGACCTGACTGATTATGAGCTCGCAGCCCATGGGATAACTCCGGAAGTTCGTCTCAAGGGCATTATGCTTTCCCTCTCTTCGGCCCTGGTCCTCTATGATAACTACCTTCTTGCGGTTTCGTTGTTCGAGGGCGACGGCAAACTGCGCCGACTGCTGAATGAAAGCGATCCCGGCTATGCGGTGAACAGCGCGGAACTGGCAAAGATAACCATGAGCTATAACTCGGTTGCCAACCGGGAGCGGGTACGCCGGGCGATCCGGTTCTATAAGAGGGAAGCGAAGAATCAACGGGCCATGATCGAGGCAAGTGCCAACAGCGGCTACCTCAATACCCTGATCCTTCAGAGCCCCTCCTATACCATGGTCAGTGCCTGGTCTCCCATCCATATTGTCAGCAGGCACATCGGGTTTTTGGGGGCGGTGACTACGGACCTGCTGGCAGGGCTGGACCGCCAGGGTGTCAATCTGTTCAGCATGGTTTTCGGCAATGCCGTCGGCCTGGTTGAAACCCGCAAGGGCAAGCTCTACGGCAGAAGTGACGTCCGGGGTAAGCTCCAGCGGACGCTTACGGCCGGGGATATCTTGCTGGAAAAAACCCCCTTCCGGCTCACCGACAAGCTGATCCCGGGTTACTGGGGACACGCAGCGGTCTGGGTCGGCACGGAGAACGAACTGAAAGAACTGGGGATCTGGGACGACCCGATAGTGGCCCGCCACCATGACCAGATCAGGGAGAGGCAGTTGGTGGTGGAGGCGCTCCGTTCCGGGGTCGAAATGAACAGCCTTGAGCATTTCCTCAATATCGACAGCATCGGTATCCTGCGGAAACCGGGCCTGAGCAGGGAGAGCCGGGCCAGGACCATCATCCAGGCCCTCAGGCAGGTGGGAAAGCGCTATGACTTCAACTTCGACGTGGAGTCGAAGGAGCGGGTCTATTGTTCCAAGCTGGTCTATCTCAGTTACTCCGGCATCGACTGGCCCACCAAAAAATCCCTTGGACGCACCACCTTCACCCCCGATGATGTCGCTGCCAAGGCTGCTCCGGGTGGCGACCTGCAGCTGGTGACCTTTTATCATGACGGGAAGCTGGTGAAGGACCAGCCCCTTGAGCAGATGGTACAGTTGATGGGCGTCCGGGCTGAATAGTGAAGGGTGGGGAGGTGCCGCTCAACTCGCTACGGCTATTTTGTCAAAAGTACTGGACATTTTGCCCCCAGCAACACATGACGGGCGACACTGCCCATCAGGTACTTGGCCAAACCGGTAGTGCCGAGGGGAGAAATGACGATCAGGTCTATTTCTCTCTCTTCCGCTTCATTCAATATTTCCTCATAGGGAACACCTGTTCTGACATCGGTTGCGATTTTATCCGCATTGATGCTTGGAAACATATCGAGAAGCTTCAATATCCCTTTTCGCGCGGATTCAAACATCTCCGTCTGGAGGTTTTTCACCAGTTCTTCACTAATGGAATAGTCGATCACGCATTCCGGGACCGGGTTTTTAATTACATGGAGGAGAAAAACTTCCGCATTATACTGTGCTGCGATGTCGAATGCCATACGGATAGCTTTCAAGGAATGATCCGACATGTCTGTGGGGACAAGAATACGTGATGGTTTGAACAAGGTTGATACTCCTTTATTGTGGTTAGTCGTTTTCTGGGTTCCATTCCTCGCGCCATGACGTGGTGAACCAATCCTGGGATATTCACGGTTGTCTCGGCATACCGTCTATCTTTCCAATTTGCCCGACTTCCATTAATAACTTACACAACTTACCAGTGTCCCCTCAGGTCTCTGTCAAGTGCCGACATCAGCGGTCTGGACAGAAAGCGCATGCCTTACAGTGAAGAACATCGGAAAGCCGTGTGCGGGAAAACTGCATGCATGGTTGTGCGTCCAGCGAAGGCTGGCATGTTCAGCAGGAGATAGTCCTGCCGGGGTAAAAGTCAGAAGCCCCGTAGCTTGGATAGCAGGGTGGCGGGAAACCAAGACTCTGAAGCCTATCGACAAAGTCACCGGAAGGGTGATTGCGAGTCATCGGGCCGTAACGCAAGTGAACGCGAGGTAGCCTCGTTAATGCGTAATTCTGGGGGTCGAGCCCTTAACCGTGGGGCGAAGACAGCATGGGACCGTCGCAAACTGACTGAAACGGCGAACCACTCCAGCGGGGTAGTAGCGACAGCACGATCACAAGGATATGCTAAGCAACTGGAGAAACCCTACTCGCCCCAGGGAGAAATCGCTGGAGCAAGGTAGGCCCTATAACCGGCAACACCGGGAAGTGGGTTGAAGGCGAGAGGGTGGAGGATGGGTGTGTGGTAGCTATGAAGCGGAGTAACGTCCGTGGAGCGAAGGCACCCTGCTGTTGACATTTCTCTGACAACAAAGGGAGGCAAGGGTGAAATGATAAAGGCACCCGTAAGTTTGCAAGACCTGAGGAAGAGAATTTACGACAAGGCGAAGGCTGACAATACGTGGCGGTTCTGGGGGCTGTACGTTCACGTATGTAAGATGGAAACGCTGCACGCTGCCTATGAGATGGCCAAGCACAATGACGGAGCGCCGGGAATTGACGGTGTGACGTTCGAAGCCATCAAAGAGAAGGGCGTGGAAGCATTTCTTGAGGAGATACGGAACGAACTGATCACCGTCAGCTATCGGCGCACCCGTAATCGGAAAAAGGAAATACCCAAAGGGAACGGGAAAGTCCGGATCCTGGGTATTCCGACGATTCGTGACAGGGTGGTTCAGGGAGCGCTCAAGCTCATCCT
>JAQUHM010000057.1 GCA_028683595.1 Geobacteraceae bacterium
AAAGAGCGGTTCAAGGGCGATTCAATCGACTGGGTTTCCCTGTTCGGAAGGTTCAGTCGGCTTTATCAACCAGCCTGAGCCCGATTTAGCACTTTTTCAGGGACGACTATTTTAGCAGTCGCACCCAACAGTATTGGGAGATGGCAGTTGAGGAATTTAAGGGCTTGCTGAGTGGTAGTATACTTATTGATATTAAGGGTGTTTTCCAGACGACCAAAATGGAAGCCGAAGGGATAAGGTACTGGAGGCTGTAAACTGTTACCAACATGGAGCAAGAGAGAAGGTATATTTAAAAAGTAACTGTTTGGCTCGAACCCCTACTTTGCTTGCACACAATTATTAAGGACTATGTTGAATCGAATCTAGCCTTATCATCGTTAGCAGTTAAAATTAGAAGACTGTGTTCAGCTCACCATTTTCTTTTCCTCTTTCGAGAAACAGGACAATATTTTTGAACACACCAATAATATGCAAGGTATTTTCGATAATAGAAAATGAGGGGTATTGCAAACACAGCAAAGACACTAGCTCCCCTATAACTATCTGCATTCCCCTGAGATTTCCTACTAAATGAAACGATTAACCTCCGATCAGATTTTTGAATCTACCCACTTAAGCCATGACCTAATTGGGAAATCCGTCCGTGGTGGCATGACAACCATAGGTTCGCAAGCCACGCAGTTCGTCTTGGGGATGGCCAGTACAATGGTTCTTGCTAGGCTCCTGACTCCCGCAGATTTTGGCCTCATCGGCATGGTCACAGTGGTGGTGAACTTTGCAGCAATGTTCAAGGACGCTGGGTTGTCCATGGCGACTGTCCAGAAGGAAAAAATAAGTTCAGGCCAGATCAGCACCCTTTTTTGGATTAACATCTTTATCAGCTTAATTCTAGGGATTTGTGTGTTGATAGGCGCACCGCTCGTCTCCTGGTTTTATGGCAAACCAGAATTGACCACTGTGACGGCAGCTTTATCAGCTTCCTTCTTTCTTAGTGGCATGAGCATCCAGCACGCCGCACTCTTACGTCGCCACATGCGCTTCGGCACTCTGGCCTTTATACAAATAGTCTCGCAGGTCATCACATTGGCAGTAACAATACTACTAGCTTACAAAGGATATCGTTACTGGGCACTGGTCGGTGGCACACTGACCACGGCATTGACTCGTGCTCTGTTAACATTCTATTTCTGTCCCTGGATTCCAGGTAGAGCGCAAAAGAGAACAGGCGTACGGGACATGCTTAAGTTCGGAGGACATCTAACAGGTTTTGAATTCATCAACTATTTTTCCCGAAACATGGACAATATATTAATTGGAAAGTTTATTGGTGCCGAAGCGTTAGGATTATATGCCAAAGCTTACCAGGTAGTGTATTTACCTCTGACTACTATACGAAATCCAATTAATTCAGTGGCATTCCCCGTGTTGAGCAAATTACAAAACAGTCCAGAGCGCTTTCAACGTTATTATGGAAAAATAGTTTTTACTTTAGCATTTTGCTCTATGCCAACTATGGCATTTTGTATAATGTTTCCAGAGGAACTAATTCGACTAATCTTCGGCGAACAATGGCTTGGGATGAAGGTTGTTTTCAGGCTGCTAGCTATCGCGGGATTTACTCAGGCAGTAACCGGTACACGTGGGATGCTTTTGTTAGCCTGCGGGAGATCAGAACTATATTTGAAGCTGGGTGCTGTTGGCGCTCTGCTAGCTGTAACTGGTTTTTGTATTGGTCTTTATTGGGGGATAACTGGTGTGGCGTCTAGCTTTATTGTTGTTTCTTTCGTCCCTCAGTACCCAATGTTTAAAGCGGCTTTCCGGGTAACGCCGTGCACATTTCATAATTTGGTGGAAAACTGCGTTTATGCTTTCATCATCAGTTGGATTTCCGTTCTGTTAGTCTGGGGGCTAACCTTCTGGTTTCCTTATTCTGGCCCTGTGGCAATTCTATGCACGGCTTTGCTTATGTTCGCTGTCTATATTAGTCTTTTTCTGGGGTTTCCGTCATCTCGGAATCAATTGATGGAGACCATAGAAGTTATTCGTGCCAACAGGAAGGTTTCGTAACATCCCTGTCTCTCAAATTATTTAGTTATTGTAATAAGATGGTTAAGAGACAAAGCAAAAATAGCCAGCAGAAAGTCAGGGGTAAGTCAGAATGGCAAATGTCCATGTAGTTAGAGGATTAGTAAGCATTATCATACCGATATACAACGTAGAAAAGTATCTGCGTGAGTGTGTTGATAGTGCGTTAAGACAAACCTATAAGGATATAGAGGTTATTTTGATAGATGATGGATCTCCGGATAACTGCCCACAAATATGTGATGAATATATGACTCTTGATACTCGTGTTAAAGCAATACATCAGGTAAATGGCGGACTCTCTTCAGCCAGAAACAGTGGACTTAAAGTTTCCAGAGGAGAATATGTTTACTTTCTTGACAGCGACGATTATATAGCGGAGAACGCTATCAAGGAACTATATACGGAAGTAACAGAAAAAAATCTTGATGTTGTTTTGTTTGACAGCTTTGTCATAGATGAATACGGTAAAATCGACGCAAACAATCACTATTATATTCGTAAAGGTGTATACGACAAAGTTTGCGATGGCAAATGTTTATTCACTGAACTGATTAACAATAATGACTACAGGTCAGCAGTGCAGTATCTTTTTATTAGAAGATCTTGTCTTGTCAATTGCAAACTGTCTTTTTACGATGGAATAGTTCATGAAGATGAACTATTCACATTCTTGCTTCTAATGCAGTGCCAAAGGACAGGACATCTGCCACAGAGTCTGTACTTTAGACGGATACGAAGTTGTTCTATTATGACTATGCCAAGCAGCGAAAAGAACTTCGTTGGTTGCCTTTGTGTCCTTGAAGAAATGTTAAAATATTATGTGGAGAATAAATTTGAAGCACGTGTTGGCAGCGCGGTCAGAAGTCATATTTGTTCTTTTTTTGGAATAACTTATTGTCGCTTCCGAAGTCTTAACAAAAGGGGGCGGAAAAAAAACATTGAGAAAAAGAAATACTTATTTAATATCATGCAGAAAGTCGGATATCTGAATGACTGGAGAATATTAAGAAGGTGCAAGCTCGAATTACTCTGTAACATATACAGAAAAGTACTACCACTTACCTAACCTACTTCAGATATGAGGAATAAGAATGGAGCAATTTGCTGCAAAAATATTCAGAGTAGCAAAAAGCCTGATTCCACCGGTAATCAGACAAAAGATTCACTCGAAAAGAATCAGTAAAAAAGCTGAAATTATTCGAAGGATCTACAAGAAGCGTACGCATACGTTGTTTGACATTTCAGCGACACAAATGAGGATAGTACTTCTTATGTCCCCTGAGCACGGGAACCTTGGAGACCACGCAATAGCAAAAGCAGAAATGAGATTCTTCAGAGATTACATGCCTGGAATCCAAGTCGTTGAAATATCTTATGGGCACTATCTTTACGACAGGTCGGAAATCAGGAAACATATTACAAAAAAGGATGTGTTGGTAACAAACGGTGGTGGCTATCTCGGCACACTTTGGTTTCACAATGAAGAAATGGTTCGGGATATAATTGAGAGCTTCCCTAATAACAAGATTATAATACTACCACAGACCATTTATTTTGAAGATGGTGATGATGCAAAAGAGCAGTTGGCGACTACAAAAGCAATATATAGCAATCACAAGAGGTTGATTTTCTGTGCCAGGGAGAAATTATCATACAATTTAATTAAAAGTAATTGTTTGCTGGCAAATGCTGACAACTGTTATTTGACCCCTGATATTGTAACATACTTATGTGAATCAAAGGATACTGTATTTCGAAGTGGCTTATTGCTTTGTTTCAGAGAAGATAAAGAATGTGTCTTAAGTGACGAACAGAAAGCTAAAATAATAGCCTATGCCAAAATAAGCGAGGAAACCATTTATTATACAAGCACCGTACTAAATATGCCCGTATCAATAAGTGACAGAGATTTTGCGTTAGAATCAAAATTCGCCGAATTCAGGAAAGTAAAGTTGGTAATCACAGACCGTCTACACGGCATGCTTTTCGCTGCGATAACTGGTACACCATGTATCGCAATAAATAACAAAAGCGGTAAGGTGAAAGGTTGTTATGAACTTATTCAGCACTTGAATTACATCAAAGTAATTGATAATCCCGATGAGATAATGGAACAACTCGCCAAATTATTGAGACTTGTTGATTGTGAATATGACAATAGTAATTTATTGCATTATTTTGATACCCTCGCAGGCTTGATAAAGGAAATTTGATGGACAGTATTAAAAGATTCATTGAGTGCTACGTTCCAGTAACTTCGTGCGATTTAAGGTGTAACTACTGTTATGTTATGCAACAAAACAGAAGAAATACTCACCCCGTGGTCTTTGGGTACGCACCAGAACAGATAGGGCTAGCATTTAGTAAAGAGCGCTGGGGGGGTATATGTTTCTTTAGCCTCACAGGAGCTGGAGAAACCCTTATTCCTCGTCAAATTATCGATATAGCTAAACTGATTTTAAGTCATGGACATTACGTAAACATAACAACTAATGGGACGTTGAGTAAACGGTTCGAACAGATCACCTCGTTCCCTCAATCTTTGTTGGAACGACTGCACTTCTCTTTTTCTTTTCATTACTTGGAATTACTTAAAGCGTCAAAGATTGATATTTTTTTTGATAATGTTCTTAAGATCAAGAGGGCTGGTTGCTCTTTTCTTGTTCAGATCAATCTTTGCGATGAATATATACCGCACCTGGATAAAATCAGAAGTCTTTGCATGGAAAGAATTGGGGCCCCGCCACAGGTTGCTGTCACAAGAGAGCAAGATACTGGGAAGATATGCCTCAAGACCCACCAGACTAAGGATGAATATATTCGTGCCGGAAATTCCTTTGGATCTCCATTATTCGATTTCGGGATAAAAAACTTTCTTGTAAAGCGAAAAGAGTTTTGTTACGCCGGTGATTGGACTTTCAAACTTTATCTTGGTACAGGAGTTTTAAAAAGTTGTTACGACTCAGGATTAACTCAGAATATTTTTATTGACCCTAAGAAACCAATCAGATTTCGTGCGGTAGGCGTCAATTGCAGATCACCGTATTGCGTCAACTCTACCCATTTTATGTCACTAGGGGTGATTCCTGAACTTGAAACACCATCATACGCTGATCTAAGAAATAGACCGGATGCGAATTGGTATTCCCCAAAGATGCAAACTTTTCTTAACGGAAAGCTCTGTGAGGCAAATCTAAAGTACAGCAGGACCAAAATGATACTTGTTAATATTGCAGGATACTTGACTCGGATCAAGCTAAGAATAAGTACAATGTCCCTGAAATTCATAAAATGATGCCTACTGCGAGTGATTGCTTTCTTGCAATTCTGAAGGTCAAGTTAACGAACCTTTAAAAAGCTTTATTGTCTCATTACTTTATCAAATCGAATTAACAGAATGCTGACTAAAACTATTAGGTCCGAGAAAATCTTATTTCACTCTAGTTTTTCAATAAAATGATATAGAGTGGCAAAAAACTACTGCGCCTCAACAGGCAAACAACAAAGAGGCAGGCTATTGACATGATTGAATTTACCAATAACCAACACAATCCAGCAATTGTTGTTGTTGCCTACAATCGCCCGAACAGCTTGTCTCGCCTTCTCAAATCACTCTCTGAAGCGGATTACGAAGGTTATGGAGATATTCAGCTCGTAATCAGTATTGACAAAAGTGATACTGAGCTTGTTAGGTGTCTTGCTGAAAAATACGAATGGTTGCATGGACCGAAGAAAGTAATAGCCCATGATTCAAGACTTGGCCTGCGAAAGCATGTTCTTTCTTGCGGAGACCTCACCTCTCAGTATGGCTCAGTTATTATTTTCGAAGACGATCTTTTGGTTTCTCCAGCTTTTTACCATTATGCTAAATCATCACTCAGCTTTTATTATAATTCTGACAATATCTGTGGTATTTCACTTAATTCGCCCTCTCTAAATGAGTACGCCAGCCTGACATTTATACCGATTGATGATGGTTTTGATAATTATTTTATGCAAACGACATCATCTCGAGGACAGATGTGGACTCATCAGCAGTGGATATCATTTAGAAAGTGGTTTGATGAGAATTTCACACGAGGTATTTCTATTAACGATGGACTTCCTGAAAAGGTTGTCAAGTGGCCAGAAACCTCGTGGAAGAAATATTTTATTAAATACCAGATTGTTACTGGAAAGTACTTTGTTTATCCTCGGATTTCACTGTCTACAAATTTTGGTGACAGTGGAACTCATTTTACTGATGTTGGTAATTTGCTCCAAGTGCCCCTTTTAACCAGAAAAAAATCCTGGAATTTTAGTTCAACAGACAACTCATTAGCGTTTTACGATTCTTTCTATGAACTACATGGTTCAACCATAAACAAACTTATCCCCGATTTTGAATTAAATGGGGCAGTTGAGTGCGACCTTTTCGGGGTAAAAAAACTTGCAATGATTAATACACCCTATTTGCTATCTGTAAAACCGTGTCGCAGTCCCATCTCAAGTTTTGACAATCAAATGGTTCCCAGTATTTTGAACTGTTTATACAACATAGAAGGTAGATTCATATCATTGGGAAAAGTACAAGATTTTGATGAGTTGAACCAGAGCAAAAAATTAGAAATGGCATACAATTTAACCCCTTTCCTTGGCTGGAGAATGCTTATTAAAATTGGAATACATCGAGTCTTATTGCGCATCAAGAATCGATTACTATATTGGACGGGCAATAAATAATGCAGCACACTATCTTTGTTAAACCTAATTATTCCCTAATAATGTCCAGACAGTTGAAACACTCGTGGATCATAATCGTTTTTTATGTACTCTATTTTAGCTGGGATCGTTTAACTGAAGCAAATTTTCTACTTGGTGAGAAGGCTGGATTAGTTAGGCCATTATTGATTTTGCTTCTATGGGTATATGCATTTTTTACATTACCTAGAATTAAACATCAAATTCCTGACTTTAATTTGTTGAGAAAATATTTAATTGTTATTGGTTTTTTAAGTATTTGCTCCGCTTTAAGATCTTGGTATATAGGAATTCCACTGGGGTCTATTTTATACAGCTTGATTCAAACTCAGGGTTTTTGCCTACTTCCATTCTATTTCTCTCATATTTCACGGTCAAACTATCTAGTCCAACGAATGTTGTGGCTTTTTCTTATTTCTTCCTGCCTTTTAGGACTTGGGATTTTTTTTGATGCAATATATGGTTTTTCAAATATTTTAGTAATTCCCGGTTTGGAAGAAGTAACCAAAGTTGAACTTTCAGGATTACAACGTGGAAATTTTTTAGTAGGAACTAACATGGCCTTCATTTCACTTTCCATTGGCGTAATATCTGGATACTTATTGCTAACAAAAATACATGCCAGAAAACAATCAATCATTATTTTTTTGATTTTTGCCGTTACTGTCGGAATGTATTTAACATTCAGTCGTGCGTCAAGTATCCTTGGTGGCGCTCTTTGCCTCCTCGTCTTATATAAGATAATACTGGTTGAGAAAATTAGAATGAACAAAATTAACTTGCTCATTCTTCTTTTTTTATTGATATCATTTACTTTACCGACAATTTCAAACGTTACACCAGATTCAATGCTTTATAAATATTCTGAGATTTTTGACTCTTCTGGGGTAGGAAACGAAGGTCGTATTATTGGATGGACAAAAGGAATTTCTCTTTTTAATGATTTTGATGCATGGCTTGGCTATGGTCTTGGCACAAGCAATCCAAGAATGAATTCTTTATTTGGATTGCGGTATATGGGACACTACGAAAGTGGCATATTCTTGACATTTTCTGAAGCAGGTTTTTTTGGCCTCTTTGTACTGATTTTGCCTTTTATTATTGTTGTATATAATTCCTTACATAAAAAAAATGATTCCATTTTTATTTATTGGGCATTACTTCTTCTTACAAATTTATTTATATCGCCCTCGATTACAGGGTATAGAACCCCTATGATTATTTACGCTTTTCTTGGCCTCTCTCTAATTTTTTCAACTCGACGGAGAAAGCTACGCATTCAGTCGTAATGAATTTGAGCTCATCATTATTCCATAAAAAGGAGACTGGACACATTGATTAAGATTTCAGTCGTAACTCCATCTTTAAATAAAGAAAAATACATTGAACGCTGCATTACAAGCGTTCGGGAACAAGGCGACAAGATTTTTGAACATGTCATAATTGACGGACTGTCATCTGACCGTACGCATGACATTGTTAAAGCCAATGATTATAATCGCATAAAGTGGTTTTCAGAAAAAGACAAAAGCCAGTCTGACGCCCTGAACAAAGGGTTCGAAAGAGCAGAAGGCGACATCATCCTTTGGTTGAATGCAGATGATTATTTGGCGCCAAATGTTATCGATGCACTTTGGGTAAATCTGAATAATTGCAATTGGGATGTTTTATATGGCGACCTTGAAATCGTGGATGAAAATGGTACTCGAACGGCTTACCAGAGAAGCTTACCCTATAGAAAGAATTATCTGTTGCGCATGGGAGGCTACATACCATCGCCAGGTTGTTTTTTCAGAAAAGCGACAACATTCAACGCCGGTCTACGATTCAAAACAGAATTAAGATATGTTATGGACTGGGAATATTTCCTGCAGTGCTCGCAACGTGAGCTTCGTTTTAAGAATGTCAGCAAACTTATATCAGCATTTCGCATGTATGAAGGTAACATAACTAGTGAAAGTCATCATCGCGCCCGAGAAAGGCGTAAAGTACAAAGTATGTACGGACTATATACTCCCGAAAACTGGATAGGTATCCTGAATATGTGGCTTCAATACTACTTAGTAAGAATATTTTACAAAATTGAAATGAATTTTTTCCACCAATAACTGAACAAGGAATTTGAGAGGTTATTTTGTTTACAAACCTAATTGAAGATTTGGACGTATATTCATATCGCAAAGGTTGGCCAAAATGGTTATTTTTTGTTATACCCTTAATTTATCCTGTCACTTGGCCAATTATCACTTATCGATTTGGTAGTTATGTTGTAAAACTTTCAAAATATAACATTATCAAGTACCCACTACTATCCGTATATTTTATATTTAAGAGGCTGTTTGAAATTCTTTTTGCCATTGAGATTTCAGAACATGCACGAATTGGTAAAGGTTTATATATTGCGCATACAGGAGGAACAATTGTCGCCCATGGAGTTTCTATTGGAACCTATCCTTCACTTCATCAGCACGTAACCATAGGCGGAGCTGGTCGTGGAGACAGCTACGGTCACCCAACAATAGGCGATAGGGTCTTTTTTGGCGCTGGTTGCAATGTAGTAGGAAAGATAACGCTTGGCAATGATGTCGCTATTGGAGCAAATGCGGTAGTCACAAAGAGCGCTAGAGATAACGAAGTTCTTGTAGGGCTTCCTGCTAAGGCAATTAATACCAAAGGCAGTAGCCATTTCATTCATTTCAGGGGCAAGCAAAATAATTAGCAATTTCTAGCTCAACACGATGCGATAAAGGAATTAAATGCGTAAAGTAGGTAAGTACCGTGCGTTTCGGAATCTCCCAATTGGCTGGTTAACCCACGCCAACCATAGCCGAGACAAGACAGAGAGATTATTTCATTGGGGACTAGAAGCCTTGCTTTTTTTAAGCTTATCTCTTGGAATCGCCGTAATTAACTCTGTTTCTTTATTTAGTTGGCAAGTTATTTTAAGTGCCTTCATTGCCACACACACATTGTGGTGGCTCATAAATGGCAATCTTCATGTTTATCTTTTGGATAGCTTCAAATGCTTTAATAATGCAGGTATTTATAAGGTGGTTGATTATATTACTTGGGTAACTACTCTCTTAACAAAAACCGGTGCTGTTGATGCTGTGTTGATTTATGGAAGCTTTTGCCGCTCACAATTCCACGGACGTAGTGATTTAGACCTCAGAATTATCAGACGCCCCCATGCACGGAACACTCTTAAGCTTTTTTATCTGGCAATCTTTGCGAGAATCGCTTCTTTGTTCAGTAAGATCCCTACCGATCTCCAAGTTGTAGATAGTTATAGTTTTTTACAAAAGCAAATGAGAAAAGACGAGCTTCCTGTCGTTGCGTACTGCAGGGAAGGTTTCAAGATAGGCAGAACAGGAATCAGTTTTAAATTAATAGCAGAAGATCCTTCTCTTGTATTAAAACATAAGTATATAGATAATTAATTGATTCATAACTGGAAATATTGGAATGCCGTGATGAATAAAGTTAAGATTCTTAGTCTTGTGTGGGGCTTTTCTATAGGGGGCATATCCAAATATGCTTGCAACCTTCACGAAATCAATAAACTCGATGAGTTTAATTTAGAAATTGAAACAGCTTGTATCTATTCAAGTAATTGGGAATCTGACCTTAAAAAGCTGTTTGAAATAAATGCACAACTTATATTAATTGATAGTCGAACAGATTTTTCTTGGATACGACAGGTTAATGAGCTAATAAATACTATGCGTCCTGATTTAATCTTAGTTCATGGTTTTAATGGTCCTGTAATAGCCCATATTTGCAACATATTTTCAAGGAGGAAGTCAAAGTTCGCTTGCTCTTACCATGGTCTGTATAGTGCACCAAAGCTTTCTAGAAGACTCTTGGTTCCAATTGTTAATATTTTGCAGGTATTTATTTATAAGAAATATGCAAAATCTATAACAACCGTATGTATGCATACAAGAGATTATTTAATTGCAAAAGGAATAGACACAAGAAAAGTTTCTGTCATACACAATGGTTTACCTCTAGAAGCCCCAAGAAAAGATCGAGTCCTACTACGTGAAGAAATTGGCCTAAATCGTGATGATTTTGTAATTGGCTCAGCCTCACGTCTTGACACGATGAAAGGCATAAACTTTCTTATTGATGCAATGGCACGGGTTGTTGATAAAATGCCACATGCCAAGCTCGTCATTATCGGAGAAGGAAACTGTAAGTCTAAATTAGAGAGACAATGTTTGGATCTAGGCATAGGCCATGCCGTAAATTTTACTGGCTATAAGGCAAACGTTCCCCAATGGCTAAATGCCTTTGATCTGTTTGCTTTCCCTACTTTAGCGGAGGCTCATTCAATTGGATTACTGGAGGCTATGCGAGCTGGACTGCCAATTGTTGCAACAAATGTTGGTGGCAACCCAGAATCAATAGAAGATGGGATATCAGGATTGTTGGTTCCACCGAAAGATGCTGTGAGTTTAGCAAACGCTATAGTCTCCTGCATAAAAGATCAACGTATTAGCGAAACATTAGGACGAGGTGCTCGACGCCGATTTGAAGCTGAGTTCACCTTGGAAAAAAACATTCAACGCACAGCCAATTGGCTATTCAGTTGTGTTGACTGAAGGATACAGAAAGTCAATGAAGATTGCGTTCTATAGTAACGATTTCAAACCGGGGAATGTGCACCTGATGCCTTGGCGGACTATGCTTGAGGTGTCATCCTCGCTCCACTCATTTGGACATTCTACAAATATATTATCTGGCGTATCTAACTTGCCTGCCGATGAGTGGACAATAAGTAACGTTCGCGTGTTGGAGATATGCAAACCGAAAGACGCTTCTTCTTTAAAGAAATTGGAGATTATTTGTAACGAGGAAAAAATTGACGTTCTTTATTGGCCGCTTGATTGGCGTCACCCCCGGCAAGACATCCTCAGCCTCGAAAAAACAGGACTACGTGTTGCCTGGTATATCCCTGGGTCGTGGTACGGATTTGGACAGGTATTGGTGGCGACTCTCTGCATGCATTCTAAATCGGTACTCCCTTATATCGCACAAATTATCGGCTCAAGGCGACGTTTTGTAAAAAATCTTATCGCCAATGGTATTCGGCCACTGATAACAATGTCTGACTACACACGCGAAAAACTTGTCGAATACGGTTACCCTTCCTCGTCTGTGCTTTCAATTCTTCCAGGAAAAGCAGCGCTGCTATGTACCGATGGTTCTCCTACCCTATTCAACAAATGGAATGATATTTTGATTGGTAATCCCTACTTTTTATTTTTTGGCCCGCCACAAAAGATCCGGGGGATTCAACAAATACTTTCTGCGTTTGAAATTGTTGCCAGACAGCATTCAACCGTTCGTTTGGTGTGTTTATTTAGGTCTGACCCAGGACTTGATACCTTACCTTGGAAACGAAAGATTGAGCAGCTAAATTGCAAAGATAGAATTTTGTGTGCATGGGAATCCGTTGGGCCAGTTGACCTTGATGCATTTCTGAAAAATTCTTATGCGGTTTTAAAACCTTTCCTTTTAGTCCCCTCAGAGATCCCTCTGGCGGTCATTGAGACAGCAGGGTATGGCAAGCCAGTTATAGGGACTGGCCCAGATGGAACGGGTAATTTCGTGAAAAGTTTCGGATTAACGGTATCTTTTGGACAATCAAAGAAACTTGCAAAGGCGATGATTGATTTACTATCAAATCAAAAACTCTATATTGATAAATGTCTCTCTGCCAAACAGGTTTATGAAAACCACCACACATGGGACGAGGTTGCAATCAAATGGTTAAAAGCGGCGCAAAAATAAAATGAGTGCATTACCTAAATTTATAGTAGTAAGTGGAATAGACGGTTCTGGAAAAACAACTATTATCAACTGTCTGAAACAGCGACTGGAAGAAAACGGAGTTAAACCCCACTATATCTGGTTACGATACAACCATCTAATTATTAAACCCGTCCACGCACTTTGTCGGTTAGTTGGACTATCACGTCGACACGACTCTTCTCGCGGGCAAGTTTGGCGACATGAATTTTATCGCTCCCAGTTGTTTTGCTCGCTTTACATTTATTTGACATGGTTTGACACCTGGTTTGGGCGACTAAAGTTAGCTTGGCAGTTAAGAAATATTGATGCCAGTGTTGTTATCTGTGATCGATGGGTGAATGATATTCTTATAGATTTAGCTGTTGATTCCCGTCGAGCAGATTTTTTGGAAAGTAGTTGGACAGAGCGCTTTCATCGGATAGTTCCTGTAGGGACGAAAAACTTCTTAATTGTACGTGATAACAATGCTGTTCTCAACTGTCGGCCAGAGTGTCAAGACGATCCGGATTTTGAATTTCGTAAAAATATGTATGGGCAGTTGCAAGAAATACCCAGTAATATTATTGTTCTATTTAATGATGGAAGCGTTGAACAGACCGTTGATAATTTAATAACCCATCTCAATGTTATTGATAGGCCACTAGCATGATATCCGTTCTAATTTTGACATTAAATGAAGAGCTTAATATTGAGAGGTGCCTTGCCTCATTGGACTGGTGTTGTGATGTTGTTATCCTCGATTCAATGAGTTCTGATAATACAAGGCAGCTTGCTAGCGCTTGGGGCGCACGGGTATTTGAACGTGCTTTTGACAATTACGCATCTCAACGCAACTTTGGTTTGAAAGAAATAGTTTTTAAAAATCCCTGGGTTCTGATGGTGGACGCCGATGAAGAGGTCTCACCAGACCTTGTTGACGAAATGAATCAGGCGGTTGCTGTATGTTCTAAAGAAACAACTCTTTTCCGCCTACGACGGAAGGATCATTTTCTCGGCAAATGGATCAAGCACAGTAGTGGCTACCCGACGTGGTTCGGGCGACTGGTTAGGCCTGACATGGTTCACGTCGAACGTGAGATTAACGAAGAGTATGTGACTGATGGCCAGATCGGATTACTCCAAAACCACCTGAATCATTTTCCCTTCAACAAAGGTTTTGCTTCATGGATTGACAAGCATAACCGCTACTCGACCATGGAAGCAAAATTGATGATAGCTGGCGGCCTTAAGACGCCGGCAGTGACTGACCTCTTTTGCAGCGACCCTTCTAATCGCAGGCGTGCAATCAAGTGGATTGTGTACCGGATGCCGTTTCGTCCACTATTGATGTTTTTGGCGCTTTATATTTTCAAGGGTGGATTTCTTGACGGCAAAGCTGGGTTGACCTTTTGCCTGCTTAGGTCCTTCTATGAATTTATGATTAACTGCAAGGTGCAAGAATCCCGTTTGCGCCAGAATAATATGCCCCTTTAATCATGCCTTTAATTTCCATTGTAACTGGTACCTATAATGCCGCTGCGACCTTGCTCGGCAATCTGGAAAGTCTCCAAAACCAGACTGTTCAAGTTGAGCATATCCTTATTGATGGCTGCTCCACTGATAGCACTATTGATTTTATCAAGAGGTATCCTTCGCCTTTGAGGCGACTTGTTTCTGAACCGGACAATGGCATATATGACGCAATGAACAAAGGGATTAAGCTTGCCACAGGGGATGTAATTGGCATTCTTAATGCTGACGATTTCTATGCAGACAATAATGTACTTGAAAGAGTTGCAAAAGTTTTTGACGATCCAGAAATAGCAGCATGCTATGGTGATCTACTATATGTAAAAGAACAAGGTACGGTAAAAGAGTCGCAAGGTACAATGTTAACTATTCAAAACATAAATCGAAAAGAACAAACCTTCGAAACAATACGTTATTGGAAGTCCGGACCCTTTCAATCTAAAAAGTTTTACTGGGGTTGGATGCCACCACACCCCACATTTTTTGTTCGACGATCAGTATATGAGAAATATGGACTCTTTGATCTTGACCTTGGCTCAGCAGCTGACTACGAATTAATGCTCCGCTTTCTTCTGAAGCACAGAATTAACGTTACATACATTCCTGAAGTCCTTGTCAAGATGAGAGTAGGCGGTGTAAGCAATGTAAGCTTTGCAAATCGTCTACGTGCCAATCAAATGGACCGTAAGGCATGGGCAGCAAATGGTCTCAAACCCCACCCTTGGACGCTCTGGATGAAGCCCCTTCGAAAGGTTCCCCAGTGGTGGCAACGACCTCCAAAATAGAATCAATTTTTAATTCTGAATTTTGAGTTTGGAATTAACATCCCAACAATCCTGTAAAATCCCTATAAATAGAAAGGTTTCACAATGTCTAAAAAAGTCGCTTTAATAACCGGAATTACCGGCCAGGACGGTTCGTACCTGGCCGAATTTTTGTTAAAAAAAGGCTATATCGTCCACGGCATGAAACGCCGCTCCTCGCTCTTCAACACCGATCGTATCGACCACCTCTACCAGGACCCCCATGTTGAAAACCGCAACTTCATCCTCCACTACGGCGACCTCACCGACTCCACCAACCTGATCCGCATCATCCAGCAGGTGCAGCCGGATGAGATCTACAACCTGGCGGCGATGTCCCATGTGGCGGTTTCCTTTGAAACACCTGAGTATACCGCCAACGCCGACGGGGTCGGTACCCTGCG
>JAQUHM010000058.1 GCA_028683595.1 Geobacteraceae bacterium
GCGATCTGGCTACCAAAGGGCCACATTTCCTCCTGCTTAGCTCGTAATGGCATGGCAGGATTTTCCCCAATGTGTGGATCCCTTTTATGACTGCTGGATTCCCGTTCCATGTTCTGCTATCGTAATAAAAAGTGCAGAAGCGAGAGTGTCCTCGTAGCCCCCGATTCTGCGAAGTATCTGATTGTTTGAATTCCCTCCGTGCTGGACATACCTTCATGATTCCAAATAAAAGTTTTTCCGAAAAAATGAAACTGATTGCCGATGTTCTTGAGCCACAGACCGCGCACATCAAACTTGTTGGCCTGAGGGGTTCGTCTCCAGCCTTCATAGTTACCAGGCTGATGGAGAAACTTTCAGCTCCTTTTTTCACGGTAATGCCTGATACTGAGACAGCAGAAGAATTTTACCGCGAAGCGCGGTTCTATTCAAAACGACCGCAATCTATCTACTATTTCCCCTCCTGGGAAACCAGCCCCTATGAGCAGTCATCCCCCCATCCCGACATCAGCGGAGAACGCCTGAACACCCTGGCCGCGCTTCTGGAAGGCAAGGCTACACTGGTTGTGATGCCGGTCTCCGCCCTTATGCAAAGAGTCCTTCCCCGGAGTGTTCTTGCAGATCACTCCCAGTACCTTGTGGTTGGCGAAGAGATAGACCGGGATTCTTTCCTGCGGAAACTTGTAGACCTTGGCTATTCCATGGTTCCTCTTGTGGAAGATCGGGGAAGTGCCTCGGTGCGCGGCGGTATCGTGGACATGTATCTTCCCAGTCTTGCAAACCCGGTGCGAATCGAATTTTTCGGCGATTTCGTGGAGTCTATCCGTACCTTTGATCCGGTAACTCAACGTTCGCTCCATCCCCTGGAAGAACTGGTGGTTCTTCCTTCGCGGGAGATTATACTGTCCGAATCAGTTGTCCAGAGTTTTGCCATTCGCTTGAAAGCTCGCTGCGACACTCTCGGCATACCCGCAACCCGGCGAAGAGAACTGCTGGAGCAGTTGCAGCAATCCATATATCCACCTGGTGTCGAATATCTTCAACCCTTGCTGCACCCGGGCCTGGAAACGCTTTTTGACTATGCCGCTGCCGGAGTTGTCGTCATTGAGGTCGATACCTTGGCCGTTCAGGAGGCAGCAAACCTGCTTGCTGAGGATTTTATTGCCGCTGAGAAACGTGCTGAAGAAAAAAATGCAATTATCTGTGAGGGGAAAGATCTCTGTTTGAGCCCTGACGAGTTGACTTATCTGGTATCGGAAAAGAGGCTGGTCTCGGTACCCTTTCTTGAAATTGAGGAAAGAGATGATGCGACTCCTTGCGTTCGCTTTTCAGTGGTGGAAAACGAAGATCTGAAACTGACCATGTCTTCCGACAGCGAAGGGGTTCTCCGCCCGCTCGTTGAACGTCTTTCCCTTTGGCGGGAAGAGAACTGCCAAATTTTCATCGTCTGTCATCAAAGGAGCCAGATCAAGCGTCTCGATGAACTTCTCCATCCGTATAACCTTCCCCTGACTATTGTCGAGGGGTCTTTTCCCGGCAGGAAGTCGGCAGAAGGATCAGGCGTTCAGTTAATCATGGGGGAGATCTATCGCGGTTTCCGTCTGCTCGATGACGGCCTTATCGTCATTGGCGAGGAAGAGATCTTCGGCAAAAGGGTCAAGCGTCGTGGTATTTCCGAGATCAGGAAAAAGCAGATCCTGGTTTCCCTCGAGGAGCTCAAACCGGGCGATTTCATGGTGCATCTGGATTTCGGTCTCGGCATTTACCGGGGGCTCCAGCATCTGGAATTCGACTGCATCGGCGAAGACTTCCTGCTTCTTGAGTATGCCGGAGGAGATAAGCTCTATTTGCCGGTGGATCGGATAAATCTGGTCCAACGGTATGTCGGAGCCGAAAATATCCAGCCTTCGCTGGACAAGCTTGGAGGGGCTGGCTGGGAGAAAAAGAAGTCCAAGGCACGTGAGGCTATCGAGGAAATGGCCGGGGAGCTTCTCAAAATCTATGCGGCGCGTCAGGTGCATGATGGATTTGCCTTTTCTCCCCCCGATGAACTGTGCCGTGAATTCGAGGCTTCCTTTGCTTTTGAAGAAACACCGGATCAGATGAGTGCAATTGAGGATGTGCTCAGTGACATGCAGAGCACCAAACCTATGGACCGGCTCGTTTGTGGCGATGTTGGTTATGGGAAAACCGAGGTTGCCATGCGGGGAGCATTCAAGGCTGTCATGGACAGCAAGCAGGTTGTCGTGCTTGTTCCCACCACCGTTCTGGCCCAGCAACACCTGGAAACCTTCCGCAAGCGATTCGAAGCCTATCCGGTGACTATCGATATGCTTTCTCGATTCCGGACTCCTCGCGAACAAAAGGCTACCCTGGAGAGATTGAAGAAGGGGGAGCTGGACATTATCATCGGGACTCATCGTCTGCTGCAAAAGGACGTGTGCTTCAAGGATCTTGGACTGATCATCATTGATGAAGAGCATCGTTTCGGTGTCTCCCACAAGGAGAAACTGAAGCAATACCGGACCGTAGTGGATGCGTTGACGCTTACCGCTACACCGATTCCTCGAACCCTTAACATGTCGCTTGCAGGTATTCGCGACCTATCCATCATCGACACGCCGCCGGGAGACCGGCTTGCCATCAAGACTTTTGTCGCCCGTTATTCTGACGAGCTCATCCGTGAGGCTGTGTTACGCGAGCTGCGACGGGGTGGTCAGGTGTTCTTCGTCCATAACCGGGTTCAGTCTATTGGTGCCATGGCAGAGCATCTTCGCAACCTTATTCCCGAAGCCAAGCTGGCTGTCGGTCATGGTCAGATGCAGGAGAAAGAACTTGAAGAGGTAATGCTTGGCTTTATGCATGGCACTTTCAACCTGTTCATCTGCACCGCCATTATAGAGTCGGGACTTGATATCCCATCCGCAAACACCATGATCGTGAATCGTGCGGACATGTTCGGCCTGGCCCAGCTCTATCAGCTTCGCGGGCGGGTAGGCCGCTCTAACCAGCGTGCCTATGCCTATTTCCTTATTCCTCCGGAAGGATCGATCAGTTCTGATGCCCGGGAAAGGCTGCGAATCATTCAGGAACTCACCGAGCTTGGGGCAGGTTTTCGCATCGCAACACACGATCTGGAGATTCGCGGGGCCGGCGATTTTCTCGGGTCTCGTCAGTCCGGGAACATTGCTGCTGTCGGATTTGAGTTGTACTCGGAGCTTCTCGAGGAGGCGGTCTGTGCCTTGAAGGGAGATGTTGTCGCCGAAAGAGTTGAGCCGGAGATAAACCTGAAGATACCGGCTTTTGTGCCGGAGGATTATGTGCCGTATCCGAACCAGAGGCTCATTATCTACAAAACCCTTGTTCAGGCAGAGCAGGAAGAGGATGTGGACAGTGTCGGTGACGAGTTGCTGGACCGTTTTGGCAAGCTCCCCTTGACCGTGAACTATCTTCTGGAAACGATGAAACTTCGTATTCATTTGCGAAAACTTTTGGTCAAGAGACTGGAATTTAATGGAACGCAGCTCGTCTTCGCTTTTCATGAGAAAACACCGGTTTCACCGGACACCATTATCGGGTTGATTCGAAATTCACCGAAAATTTATCGCTTTAGTCCTGACTTTGTATTTACAGCCAGCGTGGTTGACACCTCTTTCGAAGGGGTCCTTGCCGCGGCTAGAAATCTCTTGAAAAGGCTTGTTTGATATGATAGCTTCGAAAGTCATTGCGTAATTTATATCTAGACGGTAAAGGAGAAATTCCGTGAACTATGTGAATGTTTTCAGGGCCCTTGCAACAATGCTCCTGGCGTTTGGTCTTTTTGCCTGCAAGCCTGCGACAACCGAGCAGGGAAAGGCGGAAGGCACGATACTGGCTGAAGTAAATGGCATTGCTATTACGACCCAGGATTTTAAAAACGAAGTGGACAGGCTGCCGGCTTACCTGAAGCCGATGGTGCAGTCGCCTGAAGGGAAGAAGGAACTTCTGGACAGTATGGTCGTTCGCGAAATAATTCTCGAGCAGGCAAAAAAGGACGGCGTAGACAAGAGCAAGGACGTTGCTGATCGCCTTGAGGACTTGCGTAAGCGCTTGATAGTCGAGACGTATCTGAAAAAAAAGGTCGAGCAGGAAGCCCAGATCTCCGATGCTGATTTGAAAAAGTTCTATGATGAAAACAAGGACAAGTTCAAAACCGGCGAACAGGTAAGAGCAAGCCATATCCTGGTAAAAACCGAAAAAGAAGCACAGGATATTTTAGCCCAGCTGAAGAGCGGGGCAAACTTCGAAGATCTTGCGAAAAAATACTCTACCGATGCCACTGCTGCAAAAGGTGGCGATCTTGGGTGGTTTTCCAAAGGCGCCATGGTTCCCGAGTTTGACAAGGTGGTATTCGGTTTGAAAGAAGGTCAGTTGTCAGGGATCGTTAAGACCCAGTTCGGTTATCATATTATCAAGGTTACCGGGGTACGTCCTGCCGGCATTCGGGCATTTGATGAGGTGAAGGAGCAGATCAAGAGTACTCTCCTTCCCAGCAAGCAGCAGGAAATCTTCCAGAAAATGAAGGAAGACCTGAAGAAAAATGCGAAGGTATCCATCAAAGAAGACGTCCTGAAGAATCTCGACCTGACAGCTGGAGATGCCCAAGGGGCTGCAGCTGTTCAGAATAAGTAGTAATCAACGACAATCGGGAAGGCAAAGCGTACTGCTTTGCCTTCTCTCATATCCTGGCCAGGTAGCCATTCGAAGTGAAATCACAATGAAAAAAATAATCCTACTTTTAGCAGCCCTCATCGTACTATTTCCGGTAGTTGCAGCGGCGGAAATAGTGAGCGGCATTACGGTGCTCGTGAACGATGAGCCGATTACGACCTATGATCTTGCCAACGAGCAGGAAGCCCTAAAGAGCGGGTCGGGAGATACAGCCGCGCTGGACACACCTGCTGCCAAGGAACAGCTTCGTCAGGCTGCGCTCGACTCACTTATCAACAAGAAACTGATCGAACAAAAGGTCAAGGAACTGGATATCAAGGTCAGTGATGAAGAGGTGAATCAGGCCATTGAAGACGTCAAAAAAACCAATAACATCACTGAGGAAAGACTTCGTGCGGCATTAGCGGCCCGGGGAATTTCTTTCGATGAATACAAGGTACAGCTGAAGAGCCAACTGGAGAGGTTACGCCTGATAAGCCTCGAGGTCCGTTCTAAAATCCAAGTAAGTGAAAAGGAACTTCAGGAGTATTATGCTGTCCATGCCGGGAATTATCAGGTGGACGAAGCATTCCATGCACGACAGATCTTCTTTTCAATTCCTGCCAGCGCCTCGGAATCCCAGCAGAAGAAGATTATGGAGAAAGCTGAGAAAGTTCTCCGCGAGGCAAAGGCAGGCGCAGATTTTGCCGAACTGGCAAAAAAGTATTCCGATGATCCATCCGGGAAAGAGGGTGGTGATCTCGGCTTCCTGAAAACAGGTGAACTGCTTCCGGCTTTCGAAAAAGCCCTCACTACCATGAAAGCGGGTGAAGTGAGCGGTTTGGTCAGGACCACTGCAGGAATTCATATCATCAAGCTTGTAGAGTTCCGCGAGGGGAAGAAGCAGAGCTTTGACTCGGTAAAACGTGAGGTGGAAGACCAGTTGTACAAGCAGAAGTCGGAAGAACGCTTTAGCCAGTGGCTGGAAGGCTTGCATAAAAATGCGGCCATAGAAATGATCGAACAGAAATAATTCTTTTCGGGAATCAGATCCCTGCTTCAGCAAGTTCTTCCATCAGTTTTTTCTGTTCTGCTGTGAGGTGTTCCGGCACCTTGACAGTGACCTTAACAAACAAATCACCTTTTGAGGTTTTTCCCGTGTGGGGAATGCCGAATCCCTTCAATCTGATCTTGGTGCCCGGCTGAATTCCGGCCGGGACCTTGATTCTCTTCGCTCCATCCAGTGTCGGGACCTCAAGTGTTGTTCCCAGTGCCGCCTGGCTAAACAGGATCGTTCGATCCACAATGATATTGTCGTCTTCCCGGGTAAATACCGGATCGGTTCCCACCTTGATTGTCAGGTACAGGTCTCCGTTTGGTCCGCCGTTGCTGCCGCTTCCCCCTTTGCCCTGAATACGGAGCTTCGCCTCGTTGGCAATCCCGGCGGGTATTTTTACCGAAAGGTCCTCGCGAATACCCTCCCGCATGAAAGAGACCCTCTTCTCCCCCCCTGTTGCTGCTTCACGGAAGGTAATGGTAAGCTCCATGGAAAAATCTTCGCCGCGTTGTTTTCTTGTGCGAAAACGTGTGCCTCGCTGTGCTCCTCCGGCAAAGATGCGGGAAAATAGATCTTCGGATCCGTAGCCTGAATCTTTAAAAATGTCACCGAAGTCGAAGTTTCGAAAGATATCCTCCTGGGAGTATCGCTGATGAAAACCGGTTGAGCCGAACTGGTCGTATTGGGCTTTTTTCTGCGGATCAGAAAGTACCGCGTAGGCTTCGCTTATCTCCTTGAAGGTATCTTCCGCCTCTTTGTTGCCGGGGTTTTTGTCAGGGTGATATTTAACGGCCATTTTGCGGTAGGCTTTTTTAATAGCCTCAGCTGAGGCGTCCTTAGTCAAGCCGAGAAGTTGATAATAATCTTTGCTGGCCATAGTAGTGTATATCCTTTTCCAATGGAGTTTTTTGAATGTAATATCAGATGTGTTCTATGTCAACTCAAAGTGCTTCAAAGAGGTGATTTTCCTCAGTATGACGGTCGTTTCCCTTTTCTGCAGTGAATCCTTCCTTCCATCATCCTTCTTCTGCAAACAACCTGCCTGATTCCGGAGTAAAGTAATTTCTTGACAGATCACTTCACCTGTCTAATAATTAGGCTACCGAACTAAGATGCGAGCAGTCAGCCGACGACTTTACTTCACTATCTACGAATAAGAACAGTGATGGTTTGACCGGTGGTGGCGAGTTTGTTTTACACCTGAACACCTTATTTTGAGTCACACTGCTCACGCTGGAGAATAAAATGGAAAGAATTGCGCGAATTGCTGAAATGTATCCCCAGATTATGAAAGTCATGGGAAGACTTCGAAGTACTCTGCATGAGGGGATGGACCTTTCGTACAACCAATTCAAAATGCTTCTGGCAATCAACGATAAGGGCACCTGTCCCTTGACTACACTTGCCACAGAGCTGGCGATAGCTATGAGTTCCGCCAGTGAAATGGTGGATAAACTGGTCAACCTGGGCCTTGTCCGCCGTTCTGTGGATACCGAGAGTCGCCGCAGGGTTACGATCCAGGCCACGGTAGAGGGAGAAAATCTGATTTCTGATCTTCAGAAAGGTATTGTTGAAAACTACCGTTCCTTGCTGGAACGCTTGAGTGACAGTGACCAGGAGAGGCTTGTTGATGCTCTGGAAACACTGGTAATAATTCTTGGCAACACCAATGTTATGGAGCGGTCGCAGGTGGGAAAACCGGAAAGGAGTACTATATTATGAGACGGGCAGTTGTCATTGGAGGAGGAGTTTCCGGGCTTGCTTCTGCATTTTATCTGCAGAGAAAGGCTCAGGCAGAGGGCGTCGAGCTCGAGGTAAAAGTCCTGGAAAAGGAAGAAAGGCCGGGAGGCAAGATCTGGAGTATCAAGGATCAAGGTTACCTCTGTGAGTGGGGTCCGAACGGATTTCTCGACAGTAAGCCGCAGACTCTCGATTTGTGCGCAGAACTCGGTATCAGTCAGCAGCTTCTGAGGAGCAATGACAATGCCCGGAAGCGGTACATATTTTCCAATGGCATGCTTCATCGACTTCCGGAAAACGGTGCGTCATTTTTTGCTTCCAAGCTGATTTCCTGGCCCGGTAAAATCCGCCTAGCCATGGAACCCTTCGCTCCGAGTAGCCCTGCTGGGGTTGACGAGACACTTGCCGCCTTTGGACGCAGAAGGCTGGGAAACGAGGCTCTGCAAAAATTAATTTCACCAATGGTATCAGGAATTTTTGCCGGTGACCCCGAGACTATGTCGCTGAAATCCTGTTTTCCCCGCATTGCCGAACTTGAGAGCGAATACGGTGGTCTGGTTAAGGCGATGGTGCTGCTGGCCAGAAAAAAACGGAGGGAGCGGGCCGAAGGGAAGGTTGTGTCCAGTGCCTCCGGACCGGGTGGAATTCTGACCTCGTTCCGCGAGGGCATTCAGGAAGTACCCGAGTCCCTGGCAGCAAGCCTGGGGGCCGGTGTCGTTGCAACGGGCCAGAGCGTTCTTGCCGTCAATCAAGGGAAAAGCGTCCCCTTTAGAGTGCAAACCGATACTGAGGAGCTGGATGCTGACCTGGTTGTTGTTGCTGCGCCGTCGTTTGCCGCGGCAGGACTGCTACGCTCTGTAAGGGGGGATATTGCCGACATCCTTGAAGAAATTCCATACGCTTCTATGACCATAGCCTGCTTCGGCTATGAAAAGGAGCGAATCGGGCACAACCTTGACGGCTTCGGTTATTTGATTCCCAAGGCGGAGGGAATGTCAACCCTGGGGACCCTCTGGGATTCCAGCATATTCGAGAATCGGGCACCGGAGGGACACGTGCTGCTCAGAAGCATGCTGGGAGGCGCCTGTTTCCCTGAGTATATTGAGTTATCGGACGATGAGGTCGTGGCGAGGGTGGAGAAGGACTTGGGCACGATAATAGGTGTTAAGGAGTCGCCGGAGTTTGTCCGTGTCTTCCGGCATGAAAAGGCGATTCCCCAGTATACCGTGGGGCATGGGACACGGGTGAAGGCTCTTGAAGAAAGTCTCTGTTCATTCCCCGGTCTGGTTCTGACCGGTAATTCCTATCGGGGTATCAGCTTGAATGACTGCATCGCTTCTGCTGTGAGGGCGGTTGATGAAGGGATTGCGTATCTGAAGAAGAGGTAACGTCTATTTATATTTTTTCCGCCGGAACAGGCCTGTTTTCAGCGAGGTGATCCGGTCCAGGAATAACAGGCCGTCAAGGTGGTCGACTTCATGCTGTATCGCGACCGCCTCAAATCCGGACGACTCCATCTTGCGAGCCTCGCCTTTTTCATCGAGAAAACGGAGAGTAATTTCCTCGGAACGCTCCACGTCTCCCGTGTAATCGGGAACACTCATGCAGCCTTCTCGCATGGTTGCAGCACCCTCCTGCCGGAGAATTTCCGGATTTACCAAAATCAGGAGACCATGATTGTTGTCCTTGCCCAATTTGCTATTCGACACATCGACAACGCAGACCCTCAGGAGAGCACCGATCTGTGGTGCTGCAACCCCAACTGATCCCGGTCCGGCGTGCATGGTGTCGATCAGGTCCCGGATCAAAGCCCTGACTCCGTCATCAATGGAAGCAACGGGAGCACAGACCTCTTTCAGGACAGCATCTGGATAGAGGATAATCGTACGGGCAGGCATAGGCTTAGAGGGATACCGGGGTTACTGATCTGACCCCGATTTCCACTTTGAGCTCCTTTTTTAAATTTTCCAGCAGACGTTTGACATCCTCAACTTCGATCCCTGCAGGAAGTACCGCTTCAAGCATCAGAACATAGAGCGGCTCCTCCGGAGTTCCGATCAGTTTGGTGTTCATGTCACTGATATTGATCTTCCGTGCGGCGAGTTCCTTCGTTACCCTGTAGACAATACCCGGTTGGTCTGAGCCGTACACGGACACCATACAGATCTCACCGGAAGGCATTTCGTAGTGGATTTCGTTTTTTGAGAGGGTTCTGACAAAAACGGAAAGCTGCATGGCTTCGCCGAATGCCTTGAAATCTTCAAGGAGTTGCGTCTTGCTGAAAGGCTTTTTGTGGGTGACGATTAGAATCATCGCGAATTCGCCTCCCAGCATGGTACAGCTGGAGTCCTCTATATTGCAGCCGAGCCGGAACAGGACCTCTGCTGCACCGGCCACGATTCCCGGACAGTCTTTGCCGATAATCGTTACTGCAAAGTGAATTGCTGCATCTCCGCTTCCTTCCATGTGTCCTCCTTCGATCCAATTGCTTCTGGGTTTATATGAAACAACACGATGTCTGTTTTGCCAATCACGAGTTGTGTCCTGCTATGTATAAAGAGATCTGTGGAATTAGTGAGATTGTGCATCTGTGCGCTGTTTGCAAGGATATATCGTGAAAAGGGATAAAGAATTTAGACGGTTATAGCACAGCGCTTCCTTGTACGAAAAGAAAAAAACGATATCGGCAGAATGCGCTCTACAAGTATATTTACTTAATAGAATGTCTCAAGCTGTCTTGTTATGCTATTTGCTGTCGTAGAACGGCAATTACTGCCGTTTGACCAGGGAGGTTTTTCCGTGGTCGTAATGGTAAGCGTGCTGGGTGAATTTGCTGTTTGGATAAAACTATTTACTGTTTCATTAGATCATCTCCAGTAACCGCATCTTGCAAAATCGCTAAGTAACCTTAGCTTTTGACAAATAGTTTGAGTTAATGTAGATTCTGTATACCTTCTCTGGATGCAGCACAGCGTCTGAATTTTGTCAGTGGCGGGTAACTGGTTTTTTTTGTTGGGGTGTTTCACTATGATTGGTTTTAAATTTACTGTTTGTCAGAACCTCATCATTCGTTCTGTGGGCACGCTGCAGGGTGATTCTGGGGCCTTGTTCGCCGCAGGGGTGGTTGGGCAATCATACCAACAATTTTTTCCGCTCTATCTTGAGGGTGGCGATGATGCCGTGCAAACAGTTCTGCGGGAAAATTGTCCCCTGTTTCTTCGGGGACATCAGACGACCTGCTTCTGTGGAAAAATCCAAGCTGATATCAGCATCAATCCTCTGCATGAAGTTGGTGGCACAGTAATCGGCGCGGAGATCATTTTGAAGTCATGTTCTGGGTGTGGACTGTCGGGTAGCGGCTCAAAAGAGCGGCAACTTATTGAAATCGGCAAGAGTTCCGCTGCGTTAGCTCATGGTGTCCGAAATCCGCTCAATGCCATCAAGGGGGCGGTAGTCTATCTTAAAGACACCTATGGTAAAGAATCGACCCTTATTGAGTTTGCTGAGATAATTGAGGAGGAAATTTCCAAGCTCGACGGCTTTGTCACCAGGTTTCTCAGTACCTCCTTGCTGGAGTCTAAATTCGCCACGCTAGACGTCAATGAAATGCTTCATCGGATACTGGCTGTAAGCAAGTTCCAGGCGTACGAAAAAAAAGTATCTTTTGTCACCGAATTCGACCCTATTCCACTTGTCCCGGCAGATGTTTTTCAGCTGGAGCATGCAGTGATGAATGTTGTTAATAATGCCCTCGAAGCCATGGCCGAGGGAGGGGAAATCAGGTTAAAAACAGAGACTGCCCGACGGGAACGTTGTGATTTTGTATGCATCTCAATTTCCGACAGCGGGGGAGGGATGGTGCAAGAAGTCCCGTGTGAAACTCCCGATTCCCCGGATGGACGGGAACCGGAAAAGGGGCGCGGATTTGGGCTATTCCTGACGCGGGAAATTGTTCAGTTACATAAGGGATTGTTCGAGATTGTCAGCAGAAAGAATCTCGGAACAAGTGTTGCCATCTATCTCCCTGTTGTATCAATCTGATGAATTCTATTAAAGGGTGGTGGGGGGAGTGTCAGCTTAGAGTATATGCTTGAGAGTGTTTGTGCCGGGGGTGGAATGATAGGCGAAAAGCGTGGCTGGGTGCTTCTGGTTGACGATGAATTGAATGCTTTGAAGGTTCTTTCGGCCATATTGCGAGATGAAGGTTACCATATCTCCCAGGCGCAGAGTGTGGATGACGCGGAAAATATCCTTGCCAAAGAATCTATCGATGTGGTGATCACTGACCTGAAGATGCCGGGAAGGGACGGCATGCAGTTCTTTGATTATTTATCCCTCCAGTATCCCGATATTCCTGTTATTTTTCTTACTGCCTATGGTTCAGTGGATTCTGCGGTTCATGCGGTTACCCTAGGAGCCTTCTATTACTTTATAAAGCCCCCCGATTATAAGAAATTGAAAGGTGTTCTGGCTCGTGCCTTGGAACAGCGGCTTCTGAAAAAAGAAATCGAGATTCTGAAAGGCAAGTTGGAGATAGGGCGGGAATCTGAACGTATTATCGGAAAAACTCCCGAAATGCTCGGTATATTTAATACGGTAGCCGCAGTGAGGGACTCGATAAGCAGTGTTCTGATCTGTGGAGAAACGGGAACCGGGAAGGAAGCCATTGCCCGCATCCTCCACTATCAGAGTAGTCGACGTGGGAAGCCATTTGTCGCGGTAAACTGTGCCGCCATGCCTGGTGGTCTTTTGGAGTCTGAGCTTTTTGGCTATGAAAAAGGGGCCTTTACGGGCGCTTTTGCGCGGAGAATCGGCAGATTCGAGGAAGCGGGAGACGGAACCATATTTCTCGATGAAATTGGTGAACTGGAACTGCCTCTCCAGGCAAAGCTTCTCAGGGTATTGCAGGAAAAGGAGATCGAGAGGTTAGGAAGCAATCGTAAAATACAGGTTGGTTTTCGCCTTGTCTCTTCCACCAACAGGGATCTTGAGAAGGAGATAGCTTCTGGAAATTTCCGAGAAGATCTCTACTATCGCATACATGTGGTTCGTATCTTGATGCCGCCTCTCCGAGAACGGAGAGATGACATCCCGTTGTTGACCTCCTCTTTTCTCAGGGAGTTCTGTGTCCGTGAAAACAAGACCCTGGAAATTTCTGCCGATGTGATGGAACTTTTTTATCGCTATGCCTGGCCCGGGAATATTCGGCAGCTGAAGAATGTTATAGAGCGGGTTGCAGTATTGGCAAAGGGTCAAACAATCGATGTGCGGGATCTCCCCGGAGAGCTTCGCCAGTGTGTTGGGAGGGTGTCTGTGAAGCCCGAGAGCAGTATCAGAACCTTTCGGGAGTTGGAGTTGGCGGAAATTCGCTCTGCGCTGCAGGAGTGCAAAGGGAATAAATCCAAAGTTGCCGAGATGCTTGGTATTTCCCGGAAGTCGCTCTATAAGAGATTGCGCGAAATGGATGTCTAATAGTTTTTACCTGGAAACCCCGAACTGTAATCTTGTAAGATCGTTCCATTCCAATGCTCTTTTTCCTTTCAGCTGTATTTCTGTTCACTTTCCCGGTTGTCTCCCCCTCTGCACGAACATCACTTCATATGCCCTGTTCAGAAACTGAACTGATCAGGGGTGTCTGTTCAGTTTTTGACGGCCAATGTTTCCTATGGAAACACTTTTCTGGCTGTAACTCCTCATTAACTTTCATATTTGCCAAAAGTGTTTCTTTTGTAAACAGTCCGGGCGACCCTTGTGATAGGCGTATTGCCTGGCTAAATGTGTCCAAAGGAAACATTTAGCACGGGAAAAGACCATTTAAGAATGGGATTCGTAAACCTGGTAATCTGAATATCTGGGATTTTAAAATACCTGCTTTGCTGGTCATGGCTGCCGGTATTTTTTTAAAAAAGTCTTGTAGTACAGGGTAGTTCGGTGGAGTACGGGAGTTGATTTCTGGTAAGGGAATGTGTCAATCATGTTAATTAGTGTTGTATAATTTAAAATATGTGCTCGTTGGCTTGCTCATTGCTATTACTCATCACCATGGGTGAATATGAAAAAATTGTCATAGTTGATGAGGTAGGCTTTTCCCGTGTCTGCCATTCAATCTTGCTTGAGCAGGGTTTTCAGGTCGAATCACTGGTTCGAGCGGAGACAGAGCTTTCCCAACGCTTCGTGGACGGGGTCTCTCTGCTCATCACCAGTTATCCCTTTGGAAAGTCAATCCTGAGCACGGCGAGTGACAGTGCGGTTCCCGTTATTGTCCTTGTTGATCACGTGGGCAAGGAGATCACCGAACTACTCGAAGAACTCGAAAATTGCTACTGCATGGTCAAGCCCCTCGACTACCGCAGATTCACCCAACTGGTGAGGGATCTGGTAAGCAATACTGTTTTTCATTTTGGAGGATATAGTCTTGTCTAAGAGCATTGTCGTTATTCTAATAATGGTTGTAGCCCTTTCAGGTTGCCGCGGCAAGACCAAGGAAGAGCTTTACTCCGAAGGTATGAAGCAGTTCAAGAATGCCAACCCTTCAGGCACGATTGTTCTTATGAAAAGTGCTTTGGAGAAAGACCCGAACTATCTGGATGCTCGCTACCAGCTTGCGCTTGCCTATACGGCGACAGGAAAGTATGAACAGGCGGAGCGGGAGTTCCAGAAGGTTCTCCGCCAGAGTCCATCCTATCCTGATCTTAAAATGAGCCTGGCGAAACTCCATATCTCAGTCAACAAGCCGGATGCCGCAATCAATGAGGCGCTTGAGTTTCTGAAGGAAAAACCCGGCTCTGCGGAAGCACTCGAAACTCTCGCCACCGCCCATGCCCTTAAGGGTGATATAGCGCCGGCGGAAAGCTACCTTCTCCAGGCGCTGAAAGAAGAGCCGGGTAGAACCTCCTCACAGGTGGAACTTGCAGCCGTATATATGGCCGGCAATCGGCAAAAAGAAGCCAGGGAGGTGCTTGGCAGGGTTCTGAAGAAAGATCCAAATAATATGCGAGCCAACTATCTCCTGGGTGCCATTGAGATTTCAGCAGGGAACAAGGATGCCGCTATCGTGATCTATCAGCGCATCGCTTCAGCCCATTCCTCGGATTCACAAGCGCTATACAAAGCTGGACTCATCTACCTGGAAAAGGGCGATTACGCCAAGGCAGAGGAAATCGGTAATCTTCTGAACAAGAACTTTCCCAAGCGTGCGGAAGGGTCCAGGCTCACTGGTATGGTCCTGTACCAGAAAAAAAAGCTACCAGAGGCAATAACTGCCCTGCGGGAATCCATAAGGCTTCGGCCATCGCTGGAAGCTTATTACTTCCTCGGTCTCAGCTTTTACGGTCGGGGTGATCTGGAAAGCGCCCTGTCCCAGTTTCGCAAGATCCTGGATGTGAATCCGTCCTTTACCCGGGCCCGAATTCTTTCGGCTACCATTCTCCTCCAGCAACGACGGACTGATGACGCCATTGTGGAGATCAACAAGGTTCTGCAGTCTGACAAAGGGAATGCCCTTGCCCACAACCTGTTGGGCAGTGCCTACATGGCAAAGGGGTTGTATGACGAAGGAATGAAGGAGCTTACCCGGGCAACGGAACTGGACCCGAAGATAGTCGATGCTCACCTGAAAAAAGGGATGTTCTTCCTTGGCACGGGTAAGATGCAGCAAGCGGAAACCGAACTGAATACTGCAGTACAGGTTGCACCGGAGGTTCTCAATACGCGGCTGCTTCTCTCAAGCTATTATCTGCGACGTGGCAACATCGCCAAGGCCTTATCTGTTACTCGAGAGGGACTGACTGGCGGTAAGAAAGATGCTCCACTTTATAACAACATTGCCAAAATCAAGTTTGCTGAGCGTAAGTCTGCTGAAGCACTCAAATCC
>JAQUHM010000380.1 GCA_028683595.1 Geobacteraceae bacterium
TCTTCCGATCTGAAAGGGGTATATTGCGCCGGAGTTTTAATTTTCATTGTCTCTGTCGTTGCATGGTAAACGTAGAGGGGATTGTCTGAGGAGGTGGGTAGTTTGAAAAGTACAGCAGGGAGTGGCAAACACAAATACGACAGGGGCCTTGGGCGGCCCCGAGAATTCTACGAAGCATTTTTTCGTTGTATCGCGATGAATGCTTCGTAGAATTCTCGGGAGTGATCTGTCTGCTACTTGCTGCTCAGGGCCTTCTTCAACTTCTTCGCCTGGCAGATGCCGACCCATCGGTCGGTAAATTCTGCGGTGGTTACGGAACCGTCCTTGTTTACGTCAATGATGGAATACCATTCCACCACCTTTTTGTCGAATTCAGCCTTTGATAGTGCGCCGTCCTTGTTTGCGTCATTATCAGCAAAGCGGACGGTCCAGAAGGTTACGCACTCATCAACAGACACTTTTTTGTCCCTGTTGGAGTCCATCATTGTATGCAAGGATTTTTTGTCTCCTTGGGCAGCTTTTTTGGACGGTTTGGCCTCCTTGGGGGGCGCACCGCACCAGGTGACAACGTATTCCTGAACATTGACCATACCGTTTTTGTCGGTATCCATTGCCGCGAAGTTCTTGGATGTTCCCGCCTGAAACTCAGTCATTGAAATTTTCTTGTCTTTATTTGCATCCATTTTGTCAAAGCGGGCGACAGTCTGCTGTTTAGCTTCGCTGCAGGAAACAGCTCCGTCCTGGTTTGTATCGCCCGGCAGCGTTGAAGGTGAGCTCGCTGCACCGGCACTCATTGCGCTGACAAGCAGCAGGGAAAGGGTGGAAAACATAACGCCTGTGAATACTCTTTTCATGAAAAACCTCCTGGTAATTGGGTGTGCTGCTTCTTTCTATTACTAATCAAACAGCCCTTTGCTGCCTGAAGACATACTGTTGGGAGATTGATGGTAATCAGATGTCTGAAGAATTCTTAAAATGGAGATTCCAATCCACTTCGTTTCTCCTGTTGAAAAACATCCATGCTGACTTTGATGGCGTCGATACTGTTACGTTCTGAATTAATGACTGTTAGTTGGTCCAACAGGGCGGGTTATTGCCACCCAAGTTCCTTATTCAGACTCCAGGATTACGGAATCATAAGTACATGCTATCGCAGATACAACGGCATCAGAGTAAATTGGCCGTCTATCCGGTCAGGTACATCCCGTAGCGTCTGCCACTTCCATGACGATTGGCTCCAGATGAACGGTTTGTTATCAATTTTGGCGGAACCATACAGCATCCAGAATCCGGTGTTTGAAACGGTGGTGTCCAGGATGCCGGACAGACCCATGAAAGCGCGGACCATACTGGTGGAACCAACTTTGGAGTCAATGGAACCATCCGGGATCTGCTTGGGATAGTCGGTTTCCCCATATCCCAGATCCCATCGCCCAAAAATGGAGAGGGGGTTGGCTGGATCGGTGTGGGTGATGACGGTCTTGGCAGTCTCCACATTGTTCACTCCTGGCAGTAGTTGCTTGAACTGTTGCCGTCTCGCCGGCCGGTTATCCGTGGATTGCAAGTCGGTTCGTACCTGTAGCGAGGCCGGAAAGTTGATTCCCATCAGGTAGTTGTCAGTGACCATTTCGTTATCGTACTCGGTTGTGCAGGCACCGCCATCCGACGCATTGCAGGTTACGGTGTAAGACTCGCCGGGGTTTTGCCGGTAGTAGACAAAGCAGCGGTAGGACATCTCCACCAGGCCGGTTTCATTGGTGTTGGCATCCACCAGCATGTAACCGTTCAGATAGGTGCCGGTGTTGTCAAGAGAGATAGCGTTAAAGAAATCGCTAATGGAAGCTGAAAACTGTTCGGCCAGGGTTGCGCGCCAGAAGATCCAGATGCCGTCGGGCTTGACCTGACTTTTGGACATCCGGTGGGTGGTTTCATTGAACATCATCCCCTTGTTGTTGTAGCCGAAATCGGTATTTGAGCCGATAAGGCCGGGGTTCGAGGCATTTACGGCCAAAAGATCATCATTTACCGCCAGGGTCTGGGTCATGGACTGGGAAAGAAAGCCCTGCCAGGTATTGTGCGTCAGGATGACCTCACTGCCGCTGCGTTTCAGGAAGGCCGAGCACTTGTCCGGATGATCGCCGGGCCTTACCCCGCCCGGGGCTAACTCTGCTGAGAAAGAGATAACATCCATCAGATCGTTGTAGGCATTCAGGAAATATACATCCATGAAGGTGAGGCCGGCACTTTCGTAGCCCAGAGCGAGCTCAGGGGTTGTCAGATAGCTGCTGTCGGGAAGCCAGGCGCCGGAAAAGTCAAGCCCGGCAGGTTTGCTGAGGGTGGCTCCGTGGTAGATGCCCAGCATTCGAAATAGCAACCTCTTCAGGCGGTATGCCGTAACTTCGTTTGTGCCCGGATCATTGAGGTACTGCAGAAAGGCGCTATAGTTGGCATTCAGCAAACCGGCTGCCTGATCCAACTCTGCCTGGGTGGGGCCATGCTGCTTCGGGAAGGTATGGGAGGGGTCCAGCAGGTAGGCCAGGTCCCAGGAATTGTCCCTGGCTGATATAATGGTCTTGCCCTGAAGCTTGCCCTGTACAAATCCCGCCCGGTATTCGGCCTTCAGATCATTGGTGTCCTTGGATACCACGGTCAGATTGGCGATGTTGTTGACCGTCTCAATCACCCCGGAGGCGTTGGCATCCAGGGTGTAGATTGTACGGTTTGATAAAATTCCGTCTTCTCCGGAACAGGCTGCGAGCAGAAGGATTGTCAGTAGGCAAACCATATTTCTGATAAAAAAATTCATGGAATTCTCCATTGGTGCAGATTTCATACAACTTTTTGCTGCCGACATTCCGGTTGCCCGGTAAGCCGGGTCGACAATGACCCAACGAGGGCAGTGTCTGTTACGCGCGCTTCTCACCGAAAAACAGCTGGATAACCTTTTCTTTGCCGATGGCCCTAACCAGTTCCCGCATGGCGCAGTAGAAAAACAACAGCACGGCAAGCCACATCTGAATCAGCCAGAATTGCGGCCACACTGTCTCCGTCACAAAATACCGGTTTGCCTCCAGAAAACTTTCGTGTTTCATCAACAAGTGAACGATACGCTCCAGGTATTGGAGAAGTACCGCAGCGAGAAAATAGATAAGGCATTTCCATACCGTGGTGAAGATCAGCTGCCGATGGGCAAATTTGCTCACAAAGGTGAGTTTGTCAACGAGCAACACAACTTTTCCGACCAGTATGGCACCTACTATAGCCGAGCCGAAACCTGTCCAGGAGATGCCGTACTCGCTGAGAATCAACCTTTTGGTGAGCAAAACCAGGCTGAAGGCAACAAAGAAAAATATCGTTGGCGGAAGTATTTCGACAAAATCGTGTTTGATTTTATGTAAGAGTTTCATTGGTGACCTTTCATGCCGCCCAAGCGTTTTACTGCAACTTTCGACTTTTAGATGCCTGCAGTAATAGTCAAAGTTTCCAGACAATAATACACTGTCTGCTGATTGCACATGTTTTCATATGTGTGCAATCAGCATTGGCAATCTTCTTCATCGTATCTTCAAGTGTAAGAGCTCTGCACGGCTATCTAGCCTGGTTATTGCCGAATAACAGTGTGCTTGTTCGTATAAACAA
>JAQUHM010000059.1 GCA_028683595.1 Geobacteraceae bacterium
ACGTGCTGGTGAGAAAGAATGTGGAAATCATTGAGCCGTAGGATCGCCCTCTTTTTCAAAAGGATCGGGGACCGCTGCAAGCTGTTCCACAATTCCCTGTCCGGCTATTCACCCTTCAGGGACAAGAGACTCTGGATTCTGCTGACGGTCCTTTCCGTTGCCGGCTATCTCCTGTGCAGCCGGATTGCGATAGCCGTTTCACCTTCGCTGAGCCATCGGATCTTCATTCTCGACAGGTCGGGGAGGACGCCCCGCAAGGGGGACTACGTTCTGTTTACCTTTTCGTCACCGCTCTATGAGCAGGGAAAGCGCCATAAGGCAATCAAGGAGGTCATTTGCAGGGAGGGGGAACGACTCACCGTGGACAGACTTCAGCGCAATTTCTACTGCGAGGGAAGATATGTGGCAACGGCGAAAGTTGCAAGTCGCAAGGAGAAGCCGCTGCCGCTGTTCGTCCACAACGGAGCGATCCCGAAGGGCATGCTGTTCGTCACAGGAGCCCACCGGGACAGTTTCGACTCGCGCTACTGGGGTTTCCTGGAGGAGAAGACCATTGAAGCTATCGCTCGTCCTTTGTTTTAGCCTGCTTTTGGCGGCAAGCGTTTATGCCGGTGCGGTCCCGGAAGGGGAGCAGCTCGTTTACTATCGGGACGCGAAGAAAGGCTGGTGGTGGTACCAGAACCCGCCCAGAGAGGAAAAGAAAGAGGAAAAGAAGGAAGAAGCGAAGCAGGGGGAGAAGCGCCACCGGATCCCCGCCATGAAGGACTATACGGCGGAGCAGCTCTGGACCATGCACCCGGACGATTTCCAGTCGCTCCTGATGGACTTCCAGAAGAAGGCGGTGATGAAGCTGGACGAGGAGTCCACCATGGAATACCTCACCATGCAGGACATCGCCCGTAAGAGGTCGCTCGCCTACGCCAACGTGGCCGCATACGTGCAGCAGAAGAACCCGGCCCTTACCCTGCCGGAATACTCCCTGGCGACTCCCGGCATGGCAGCCGCCACCAGGATGCGCACGGGTGAGATGGAAAGCCGGATCCGCCGGGCGGAAAACGACTTCGCGCTCCTCTACTTCCATTCGCCTGACTGCGAGTTTTGCCGCGCCCAGGACGGGATCCTCCGGTTCTTCCAGGATAGGTACGGCTGGCAAGTCAGGAGCTTTGATGTGAACCGGAATCCGAACTTTGCTGCCCGGTTCAACGTGACCACGACCCCGTACCTCATCCTCATCTACCGCAAGAGCCGCGACTACATTCCGGTGTCCGCCGGTGTCGTCACCCTGGCGGAAATGGAGGAGAAGCTCTTTCGGGGGATACGTCTTCTTTCCGGTGAGATCACTCCCCGGGAGTATTCTATTTACGAGCATCGGCGCGGCGGGTCGTTTGATGTTGGGCAAGATCGGTAAAAAGTTCAAGGAGCAACAGTCATGAAAAGATCGCTCAGGAAAATCATAAGCATCGTAACCATCGTGACTCTTGTCGGGACGCTGCCGGGAAGTGGCATCTTCACCAGGTCTGCCGAAGCCAACTGGGTGGACGACTGGGTGAGCGCCACATCCGGCGGCGGCCCCATGTACTTCGAAGGGCAGAAGCGGGGCTACTACTCCGGGGGCGGGTTCTCGGCCCGCTGGGGCTCAACCGTCGATCCCCTGCTCACCATCACCGCGCCTAAGATGAAGGGGGGCTGCGGCGGGATCGACATGTTCCTGGGCGGTTTCAGCTTCATGGACTTCAACTACCTGGTGGACAAGCTGCAGAAGATCCTGGCTTCGGTCCCGGCGGTGGCCTTCGACCTGGCCCTGAATGTCCTATGCGAACCCTGCTCCAAAGCCATCAAGTCGTTCGAGGCGATCAGCGACTCCCTGAATGGGCTGCAAATCGACGACTGCAAGGCAGCGAGGGGGGTGACGGCCAAGATTATGAGCAGTTTCGTGGACGATCCATCCAAAAAGGCGGATCTGGAGGCGATCTATGCCGATTTCAAACAGTCCTCGGGCATGAGCAACCTCTACAAGGCGGTCACGGAAGGGACCCGGGCTGCGGGCGACCAGCCCAACGACCTGGCCCTGACCATGGCCCTGAACGGCTGCCCGGCCAACCTCAGGCAGATCTTCGGCACCTCGGGTTACGTGCTGGACAAGCTCCAGACACGCTACGGGTTCAACGGCTATGCCGACATGCTGCGGGGCGCGGTGGGCGACGTCCGGGTGGAGGTGAGCCCGGACGGCAGGGTGAAGGCAGCCTATGTCAAGCCGTGCGACGACAACGACCTGTCCAACATGCGCAAATTCGTCAGCGGGGAATTCCGGATCAAGAACGTATCCGAGGTGTGCGTCCAGCTTCCCGACGCCAATCGTGACCTGGTTCGGTACGTGTCGGACCGGATGACCGGCATCGCCAACTCCATCAGGACGAAGGGGGCAATCTCGGCCGGTGACGAGGCGTTCATCAATTTCACCCCGGTGCCGATGGCGCGGATCCTCCAGATGGCGGTGAAGTCTGGACAGGAGGCCTCGATGATCCGTTCCATCGCCCCGTTCGTGGCCACCGCCTATTCCTACGCCATGCTGACCGACTTCATGGGGGTGGTGAAGGGGATGATGCAGTACGGCCAGTCGGTCGCGAGCAGCGAGTCGGACGCAGGTCCGATGGCGCCGGAATATACCTGCAAGGTGGAACTGCTCCATGACGCCCAGAATGGGCTGAAGGAGATCTATGACCGGTCCGAGCAGCTGGAGGCCGACCTGAAAACGGAATACCTGGCCCGGGCCAACGAGTACGTGGTGCTGCAGACCGCGGCGAAGCGGTTCGAGGAGTTCGACCACCTGGCCTACGCCCAGCTGTCCAAGCTGTTCGGGCCGAGCATGGCCAAGCGGGCCATGTCGTCCCGCTGACAAGGAGCGCGCATGGGGAGGGTTTTCTTCACACTGCTGCTGGTTGTTTTGCCTGCCAGGACCTTTGCCCTGGACATGGAGTACCACACCTACAACGGTTTCGATCCGATACTTACGGCGTTCCAGAAGGTCGCCCTGATCTTCGGCCACAACAGCTTCCGGGGGCTGTTCTTTTCCGTGGTGGTAGCGGGGATCCTGTTCGGCGGGCTCGCGCTCTACATGAAGGTCTTCATGGGGTACAGTTTCTCCCTCGGGACCTGGCTCACGCCGCTGGCGGTCGGCGTGGTGCTCTACCTGGGGCTGATCATCCCGACCGGCAACCTGATCATCTACGACGACGTGCTGAACCGCTTCCAGGCAGTACCGGGAGTGCCGAACGGGATCGTGGCCCTGGCCGGGGTGACGAACCTGATCGAAAGCGGGCTCATCGACATCATCGATGCCGTGGCCGTTCCCGGGACACCCAACTACAAACAGTCGGCCGGCGGGATCGGGTTCGACCTGCTGCTGAAGGCAACCGGAGGGAACTTTTCCGGCAAGCTCCCGGACGCCTACATGACCGCCTCCCTGGACCGCTACATACGTGACTGCGTGACCTTCGAAATCCAGCGGCCTGGCTCGCTCATCAATCTGGATACCCTGCTCAACGCCACCGTCGATATCCGGTCCCAGCTCGCCCAGGCGGTGAACCCGGCCGTCTTCACCGTCTACTATGACTCAGCCAACCCAAACGGGGTGACCATGAGCTGCACCGATGCCTGGAACAGCAGGCTGAATCCCTACCTGGTGGAGGCGAATTTCAACCCGAGCGTCCAGTCGGTCTGCTCGGAGGCCGGGATCAACGTGGCCAACCCCGCCGAATACCTGGCCTGCCGGAATATCGCCGCGACCCATATCGGTTTCGCCTCCAGCGCCGGTATCACTCCCAACAACCTGATCATGCAGGCGGTGCTCTCCAACATGATCAGCGACGCCGTGCTCTACGCCGACCCGGACACCGCGGCCAAGGTCCTGGCCAACAGGCAGCAGGTCTCCACCGGCATCGGCTTGGGACTCATGGCGAGCGAGTGGCTCCCGGTGGCCAGGGCCGTGGTCACCGCCATTGCCGTGGGCCTTCTGCCGTTCGTGGTGCTCCTCATTCCCACCCCTCTGTCCGGCCGGGCGCTGCAGCTGATGCTCGGTTTCTTCGTCTGGCTTATGGCCTGGGGGATCACCGACGCGGTGGTGAACAGTTTCGCGGTGGACCAGGGGTACAAGGTGTTCGACTCCATCCGGCAGCACAACTACAGCATGGTTTCCATGACCATGCTCCCGGACGCGTCCATGAAGGCCTTCGCCATGTTCGGGCTGATCCGGACTGCCGGCATCGGTCTGGCCACTGTGATTACCACGCTCCTGATCAGGTTCGGCGGGTCAGCCTTGGCACACCTGGCGGGCGGGATTTCCGGCACCATCCAGTCGAGCGGCGCCTCGGCCGGGAGAAGCGTCGGCACTCCCGAGGGGCTCGCCAGGGAGGTCCGGGAGCAGAACATCGCGGTTCCGACCATGGCCAACGCCGCCCGCTACGATTGGAAGACCAGGACCGAAGCGGAGAGCATGTCCATGGGTCACCGCACCGGGAGCGGTCTCGGCTGGGGGAGCCAGGAGGATGCCTTCACCACCGGACTGGGATCCTCCTCCGGCTCCATGCTCACCCAGCGGCAGAAGGTGGCTGAGTCGGGGAGCTTTACCGAGTGGCAGAGGATGGAGGCGACGACCGGTTCCATGCGCCTGCTGGGTGAAGCGGGCAAGAGGATGACCTGGGACACCGGGATGAACGAGTTCAGCCGGAACTACCTGGAGGAAAACCCGGGGAGCAGCGCCCAGGAGGCGCGGATGGCTGGTTATCAGTTCTTCGGCGCTTTCCTGAATCCACGGATGGGGCTCGAGACATACCGCGGCCTCACGGCATCCGGTGTCAGGACCTCGGATGCCTTTGACCGCATGGTGACCACCGGCTCATTCGGCGCCGAAAAGGGATATGTCTTCACCACGGCGGAGATGAACATGGTCAGGGACTGGGGCAGGGAAAGGGACATGACCCCGCAGCAGGTGATGTCCGCCTGGGGCGAATTCAACGTTGCCGACACCGCGGCGAAGATCAAGGCCTTCGAGACCCCGGAGAATTACGAGAGCTTCCGTCAGGTTGCCTACGGGCTCGACTGGGCTCAGCAGAAGGGGATCATCGAGGCAGCCGATTATGCCGGGTATGATCCAAGAGACACGGTGCAGACCGCTTCCTTTGTCAAGCATCTGGAAACCATTGGTGCCCTGCAGATGTACAGGGAGGGGAAGGTTACCGAAGAGGACCTTCTTCTCATCGGTGGTTCGAAGATGCTGGCGGAAAAGGGAATGGCCCACGCGCGGCAGGATATCGCCACGATCACCGGGATGGAGATCGACCAGGCAGAGGAGTTCCTCCGAAGCCGCGAGGGACTCCTTGCCTATGCCAGGTTCGACAACATGGAGCGGTTCGCCAATGCGCACGGGAACTCTTTCATGGACCTGGCCCGCGACAGCCAGCGGACTATTACGATGGACGTTGACGGCAAGACGGCCGTGGAGTGGGGCCTACCCGCTGCAGGCCACTTCACGGTGTCGTGGGACCGGAATGGCGGCTATCTGTTTACCGACCGGAAGTCGGGGAGCCAGTACCAGGTTGGTGTTTTCGGGCACTCAGGAAGGTCGGAGTTCGTCCATGACGAAAAAGGGACGGTTATTTTCCACGGGACGAACGCTACCTATGGGGACAAGGAGGAGAGGCGGAGCTTCACAGGAAACATCGACGGCCACGAATTCACGGAAGCTACCATGGTGAGGACCGGAGACACCTTTAGCGTGACCGGTCGCGAAAGGGGAGGCGGCTGGACGACCGTGGAGGGCCGCGTTTCCACCGGACCTGACAGGAAGGAACGGTACACCGCTGAGTCGTTCAGAGATACCGCGGGAGGTAAATATTCTCCTGAGTCCGCCTTTTCGCAGCTCGTTACCTATCACGCGGTACCCGAGTCGGCCCTTCGGGATACGCAGACTAAGACGGCTTATGCACGGTCGCTGGTTGAGCAGTTGAGGTACCTGAGAGGTGAGAGCTACAATCTTTCCAAAATCTCCTCACTGGGGCTGTCCGGGCATGTGTCGGCAGCCAAAAACGCAGGTATCGGAAACAAGTCTGGAGAGGATAATGCCGGTGGAGGCAAAGCCGGAGCATCAGTAGGTCTCACATCCAATGTCCAGCGCCAGACCATAGTGTTTGAAGAAGTTGATACGCAGTTCCGGGAAGTAATGAAAATCCTGGACAAACATGACAACAGCTCTGAGGGTAGGAGGGCAGCGGGTACGGAGTTGCTGGATTTCTACGACAATAATGCCGGTAATTCAAGCACGCGTGAGACCAACATGCTGTCCGGTGGTGCATGGCAGCGAAAGGGCCAAGGAAGGTAGGGCCGTAATGCATATGAAGGACCTCATTTTCAGAATCCACAGAGAACCTTGCGTTCCCAACCCGTGTTATAGGGATGCCAAAGCGGCGAAAGAAAAAATATCGTCGTTGGGCGGCAGATTCTACAGATTTTCCATCAACGGGTGCACTTCTACAGCAGACCTCGAAAAGTATCTTATTGAACAGTATGGACTCAGCGAATCAGCCTCCAGTGATGCCCTGGAGGCGATGGCAGAAACTGCGATACCCGAGTTGGGGCCGAAACTTAGGGATTTGTGGGGTGTTGTCGAATGCACGAACGGTTTGGAAAGTACCTCATTTGCCGGTTATGCATTTACTGAAAAAGAGCTTGAGATCAAGACTAAGCTCTTCATTGTCGGGGTGCATCATCTGAAAGAACACCTGCAAAAAACCATCAGCAAGAAAAGAAGTCCTTTGTCTGTCAATGTTTCATGGGAGATCTAGAGCCAACGCCCCAAGGTTTCCCGGAAGGCATCATGTCTCTGTTTTCTTGGAAATCCGGTCTCCGTGCCAGCGATGATGAATGTTGCATGACATGGAGCGGTAAGCAGGGTTGATGATAATGTCAACGTTATTGCCCAGTTTAACTTCCTCTTCACCATCTACTTCGGTTTGATACGTGAGCCCGGTTGTGTTTAGATTTTCCGGAAGATTGCGGCGATTTGCTTTTCTTAGCGAATTAGCGCTCCAAAGCAACAAAAACAGGGCACAGAGACCAAAAAAGAATACGTCATCAGCGTTATTCTTTACGAACTCAGTGATGCCAATAGCTTTGACGGTATCCCCCAGGTCTTGCCATCGTGCCGAAGTCAGACCCTTCCAGTTGGTGATAAGTAAAGAAAGAAATGTCGCCCATACGAGGCTGAAGACGATGATTTTTAGGAAGTTTCTTTTTGTCATGATGTTACCCTCCTTGCCCTGAAATACGAGGAGAGGTTCGGGTCGTTTCGTGATCGAAAACTTTCCTGTTTTCTGTTGATTTGACAGGATTAGGTGTTGTGAATTTGTATTTGTTTAAAATATTCTTCGCATATCTGATTTGTCAAGATTTTTCCGTTTGTTTATTCCTGCCCTGGATGTGCGACGGGTGAGCAATGACCTTCGAGAGCTACGGAAAGGTGGAGGTTTTCTGGATTATTCCGGATTTGAACCGGAAGCGGTATTACTCTATCTCGGTTGTGCCGGGTCTCTTCGGGCCGGTGCTTGTTCGATCCTGGGGGAGAATCGGAGAGGGGCGGCTGCGACAGAAGGAGCACTTCTTCCCGGAAAGGAAGTTGTCCGATGCCGTGCAGATGGCCAACAGGCTGCTGGCGGCCAAGTTGCGGAAGGGGTATTGCCTCCATTCTCCCTTGCCATAGTCCAGCCATATGTGATAAAAATTCCTGCCATGACCAAAAGAGACCTTGTCGAAAACGTCCGTTCCACGAGCAACCTCCAGAGAAAAGAAGCCGAGGAGATTGTGGAGTCCATTCTGGACATTATGAAGGAAACCCTTGCCTCCGGCGAGGAAGTAAAGGTCTCCGGCTTCGGCAAGTTTGTTGTCAACCAGAAGCACGATCGGACCGGTCGCAACCCCCAGACCGGAGAGACCCTCACCATCACCGCCCGCAAGATTCTCACCTTCAAGCCGAGTACCATTCTCAAGCAGGAGCTCAACGGGGACTAAAATTCCGGCCTCTCCAATTTGCTCCCTCGGATAGCCGAGACCAATTTGCGTGACTTGCGTGACCTCTTGTCGTCCGGGCTCGTTGAGAAGATCCGAACGACTGGCAGGAGCACCCAGTATCACTTGAGCAAGAAACCCGACATAAACCCGACAAATACTACACGAAAGGGGCCGTGAAGAGGCAATATCAAAGGATGAAGGATGAAATGGAAGAGTCGAGTCGGGATTTGCCTGCGCGGATCTTTGAGTTTGCGCGGTGGGTGGTGAAGCTTTGTCAATCGCTGGATCAGGCGCCGGGCTGATTTCATGGCCAAATATTCCATTGCCTTGAACTCAACGGGGAGTGACGACTACTCTCGCCCCTTTTCCTTCCTCTGAACCAACCCACCGATTCGCTTTTATCAATTCCAGCATAAACCCATTTTATTGTGACTTATTTTGTCGCAGCATTCGTGTATCATTCAATATCGGCAATAATTTATATTCCGGGAGGAACGAGCAGGGCCATGAAGACCAACAGAAGCGTTATATCTCCCCTGCAGATCGACGTCATTGCTGTCCCGGGCAGCGGTGGACTCATCGGCATGACCATCTGTCCAGGTAAGGATGAGTATGCGGGATTAGGCATTTCATCCGGGCCATGGAAACGGGACCTTGATTTAGACCTTCAGGTGATTCGTGACTGGCAGGCTCAGGCGTTGGTGACCCTCATCGAGGAATTCGAGTTCGAATTGCTCTCCGTACCTGAACTGCCGGAGAAGACGCGAGCCTTTGGCATTCGTTGGGTTCACCTCCCGATTGTTGATGTCTGGGTTCCGGACAAGGTGTTTGAAGAAGAGTGGGAAGTGGTAGGGGAGGAGTTGCGACAAATCCTTCGGGAGGATGGCAGGATTGTGCTCCACTGTCGGGGTGGGCTGGGTCGAACCGGTCTGGTGGCGGCGCGGTTGCTGGTGGAGTTCGGCATGGAGCCGAGGGAGGCCATCCGGCGGGTGCGGGCAGCCCGACCGGGGGCTATTCAGACGAGGGAGCAGGAGGAGTATGTGTTGAGGTGTAAACCATGATTGACCAAGATAAGGTCGTTTATCGGATGACAGCTTGGTGGTGCTATGGATGATGAAGTCCTGGCGGGTAATCTCGGGGAGTTTCTGGAAAAGGAACGATAAGAGAAGGATGGATAGGAAGGTCGAATTGAGAGACGAGATTCTGGAGATGCACGATGATTTACTCGATGGCGGACTTGGCCTATTTTGCTCCTTCGTGGTTATTATAATTCCGAAAAGGTATCTGGAACTAACGAGATAGATAAGAATCGGTTTAAATCGGCAAAGATAGTTTGACTTAGCACAACACGTTCGTATATTTTAAAGAAGTTTTTAACCTAAAAGATGTAAGTCCCAGATTCTCTCAATATGCGCCTGGCAAATGTGGCTACAAAACCAAGCGACCACGAGGAGTTTGAGAAATGGCCGAGATGGAAGATCGCTGGTTATCAATAAACGAGATATGCACGTACCTCGGGGTAAGTAACGACACTGTGTACAAGTGGATTGACAGGCACAAAATGCCAGCTCACCGCATGGGCCGTCTTTGGAAGTTCAAGAGAATCGAAGTGGACGAGTGGGTGAAGGCAGGTGGTGCATCAGACATAGTTGTTCGTCAGGAATTACCGAAGGTTTAGCCGTGAAAAAAAGGTATAGGATTTAATGCAAACGAATCTCAATCAAAATGAACATCAAAAGGTAGAACGGTTTTCGTTCTCCGGACACGAAACATTTCCACTAAGGGTAGCTTGGCTACCAAAAGCTGTAACTGCTGTCTCCCTAGGTAAAGATCCTTTTTCCAATCCACGAGAAGGAATGCAAATCTTGGGATTAGGGAAAAACATGGTTATGTCCCTTGAGTGTTGGAGTGAATTTTTTGGCGTAATCCACCGACTAGATGATTGTTGGCAGGTAACTAAGTTTGGAGAAATAGTTTTTGGAGCAAATGGCGAAGACCCTTTTCTAGAAGACCTTCGCACGCTTTGGCTCCTTCACTGGAAGGCATCTACCAATACCACCCGTCCTTTCTTTGCCTGGTACTGGCTCACAAATCTATATCATGAACCTGATTTCGCCTTGAGCGAGGCACTGAGTGCTTTTCAATCGGAAACGGAAACTTTTACGAGGCCGCTGTCTCTGACAACTTTGCGTCAACATCTTGAAGTATTCCTTCGGACCTACGTTGCGTCGGATAACACTGCTGGTCGGCTGCCTGAAGATATGTTGGACAGTCCTCTGGCGACGTTGGGCTTTATTCGTAAATTCGGAGAGCGTCGCGGAGAGCGTGGACGTGATCCTCTTTTTGCCATTGATGTAAGGAAAAAAAATTCTATCCCAAATGGGCTGTTCAGGTTTTGTTTGCACGATTGGTGGAATCGGTTTATTGGGGAAGATCAAACTGTACTTTTTTCTGATGTCGCTTTTGGTCGGTGCAGCCCTGGACGAGTGCTTCGGATGCCTGAGGTGGAAGTCCGAGATCGCCTAGTTCTGTTAGCTCAGAATAAGCCAAATGAGTTTAAAGTTCAGGAAAGTGCAAACCAACGAATTCTTCAGCGACTGCAACCATTAAGTAACCTTAATATTGTCTTGGCAGAAGCATATATGAGGGACGCATGATGGAATTAGCATGTGCTTCCAGCCTGTTCCATGTCAGACCTGCGTTTCTTCGTTCTGTAGATGTAGCAGAAGATTACGATGATCCTCGATCTAGTGAACACTACGTGGCGACCAACTTAGTCCGCGAGACACTCCAAAGAGTTTCAAACGGTCTTAAACACGCTTCTTCTCAGCGTGCCTGGCGTTTGACAGGGGATTATGGAACGGGCAAGTCTAGTTTTGCTCTTGCACTGTCGCGTGTTGCTGCAGGTCACGATTCAAAACTGCCACAAGTTTTACAGAACTGGATGAAAGAAAGAGTTAAGCTTGAGCCAATCCTGGTGACGGGAGATTTAGAGCCGCTTCGAAATAGTATTCTTCGGGGTATCAGAGAAACAGAATTTCGAGCCTTCGGCAAGAGAGATGGGGAGTATTCTGCTAGCTCTAACGAGGAAATACTGAAACTATTGGACAGTCTTGGTGATCGAATTAGAGCCGAAAAAATCGGCGATGGATTGCTGCTTGTTCTCGACGAGTTGGGGCAGAATCTTCGGTATGCAGCTCAGCATCCGAATGATGACGACATTTTTCTGTTGCAGCGCCTTGGAGAGAAGGCTGTCCGAAGCAACGGAAGACCACTGATGGTGCTGGCATTACTACACCAAGGATTCGCCTCTTATTCTGCGGCTGCTGATACTGTTGCCAAGAGGGAATGGGATAAAGTAGCCGGGCGTTTCGAGGAAATAGTTTTTGCGCAACCGATTGAGCAGACAGCAGTTCTTCTTGCTGAAACACTGGGACTTCAGGAGTCTCAATTGCCGGAGAATGTGAAGCTTCTGATGCAGAAGTTGATGCAGCAAGCCCTCTCATGTGGACTTTATGGATCGCTAGCTGCTGATGAATCTCTTGTCTCTCTTGCGCCCCGTCTGTTTCCACTGAATCCGGTTGTCCTACCGGTCCTTGTTACACTACTAAGAAAATTTGGTCAAAATGAACGTTCGATCGTAAGCTTTTTAACCTCTTATGAACCAAATGGTCTTAGAGCCTTCGCAGACCGCGTCAGCACAAATGGAAAGCTGTATCAAATATCGGATCTATATGATTATTTTAGATCGAATCTTTCGCAGCAAGGAACTGGAGTAACGCGTGCGCGTTGGGAAATTGCTGAATCTGTGGTGGAGAAGGGGTCGGGATACGGGGAAACGGCAGAAAGAATTCTGAAGAGCACAGCGATCTTAAACATGATTGACGATCCTGTACTTCCTTCGACACGTGAAGTTCTACTTGCATCGGAACATGAATTGGATGCCAGTGATACTGTTGATTATCTTGTATCTGATCTAAGGTTGCTACATGAACGAGGAACTGCAAAAGGTCTTTCATTGTGGCCGCACACTAGCGCAAACCTTGAAGATTTACTACGGCAGGCTGATGAGGCAATCGGAGGGAGGGAAACTCATCCAATAGCTTTGTTGGATTACCTCCCAGAAAAATGCTTAGTTGCTAGGCGCCATTACGTTGAAACTGGAAATTTGCGACATTTTTCTGTGAATTATGTCCATGCAACAAATGTGGAGGAGTTGCTGCAAAAGTCTTCGGAGCGACCATTAGCTGATGGAACAATAATAGTTATTATTCCCTTTTCAATGGATGAAGAGCAAGCAGCACTCCACCTGCTAAAAGTTCAGACATTGCCGACGCATGTGATATGCGGGGTTAGCAATCCTGTTGTTGGCATGTCTCACCTTCTCTCAGAGCTAAAGCGCTGGGAGTGGGTACGTAAAAATGCAAGGGAACTGTCTTTTGACCAGTTTGCAAGTGACTATATACGTGATGAAATAGAGCGATTGAAGGCTTCTCTTCACAGGGAACTTGAGTTCCTAACGGATTTTATTGTTTATCGAAAACGTCCGATTATTTGGTTTCATGAAGGTCTGGAAATTCCAGTAGAAGAACATCGTGGTATTGCTGGCTACCTGAGCATTGTCTGTGATCAATTATACCCACTGTGTCCGAAAGTCAGAAACGAACTTATCAATCGTCGGGTGACAAGTGCTGCTGCATCTCGTGCTCGAACTCTGCTTATCGAGGCAGTTGCTACTCGGTCCACTGAGAAATGTTTGGGCTTTGACAGCGATCGGAACCCACCTGAGCTGGCGATATATCTTTCTGTGCTCAAGGAGGGAAAACTTCACATTCTTGATGGAGACCTGTGGCGATTTGTCAGGTTTTCGGAACTAACTGAAGACCCTTGTCAGCTGGCACCAAGTTTGAAATGTATCCACGACTTGCTGCTGAGTGCTGACCTTGACAGGGTACCAGTTGACCGAATTTATGACGAACTTCGTCAGTCTCCTTATGGTGTACGGGAAGGGCTATTGCCTCTTTTGGTTGCGGTTTATCTGGCTGGGCATTGGCAAGAAACATCCGTCTATGAAGACGGCACTTTTCTTCTCAAAGTTGGTGGTGATGAGTTCCAAAGGCTTAATAAGGAGCCCGAGGTGTTCGCTCTTCAACATTGTTCCGTGATTGGTGTGCGTTTAGCGGTGTACGATCAGTTGGGTCGGGCCCTTGGGACCGAAACAAATCAGCGTCCGGATGTTTTAACCGTGGTTCGACCATTGGTGTCGTTTGCTGTTTCGCTTCCGGAATATGTACATAATGCCCGTGATGTTCTTTCTACACGATCACGCAAAGTCCGTGATCTCTTGTTGACAGCTCGACAACCTGTGACCTTGCTTTTCAAAGAGCTTCCAGAAGCACTAGGTTTTCAAACAGTTGAGACGGAAAACTTCACCGCCGACCAGATTTCCGAACTTGTTGCGGGGCTTACTGAGGCAATTGCAGAACTCCGGAATGCCTACCCTTCTCTCCTGACTCGAATTTGCAGGGGCCTCCAGGATGCCTTTAGCCTCAAAGGGGACCTTACTGAATTTCGTAAGTCGTTGGCTACCAGGTCGATTGCAATTGCAGGGCACATTTATGATCTAGATTTCAAAGCTTTCGTTTTGCGTCTTGGAGATACCGTACTTTCCGACACTCAGTGGATCGAGTCTGTTGCCACTTTGGTTGCCAAGAAATCGCCTGAGAGGTGGCGACAGACTGACGAGGCGATTTTTTTTGAAAATCTTGAGGCGTTCGTCCCACGCTTCCTCCGTGTGGAGTCAATATATTTCAACGGAGATGCTGTTGCTGGCGACCAGGTAAGGCGGTGTATCCGGCTTACCGTAACCAGTCCTGACGGTTCAGAAGCCCAGGAGGTTCTTAACTGGAGCCCAGAGGACGATGATCGACTTGAAAGCGTGAAGTCAGCTCTTAGGTCTCTTATCAGCGAACACGGAAAAATTGCTTTTGCAGCCGCGGCTGGACTGTTATGGCAACAGCAAGCCGCGGAAGACGAACCTTAAAACGGAGCAAGAATGTCAGGCGTAAACAAACAGAAAAAACTAAGACATATCCTAAGTCTCTCCGGTGGGAAGGATTCAGCCGCTCTAGCTATTTACATGCGTGATCGCGTCAAAGGTATGGAGTACATCTTCCACGATAGTGGTAAAGAACTCCCCGAAACCTATGAATTTTTGGAAAAGCTAGAGGGATATTTAGGCACAAAGGTCGTCCGCACTACCTTTGGCACAACCTTTGACGACCTTTTGAGGAGATATGGTGGCATGCTTCCATCGAATCATAGGAGGTGGTGCACGAAGATGATGAAGCTAAAGCCCTTTGAAGATTATGTCGGTGGAGACGACTGCGTAAATTACATTGGTATCCGTGCGGATGAAGACCGAGTTGGCTATATCAGTCACAAGCCGAACATAAAAGCCTCCTTCCCTTTTCGAGAGGATGGGATTGCGTACGAGGATGTTGTCAGGATTTTAAAAGAGTCAGGAGTCGGGTTGCCTCGTTATACAGAGTGGGGTCGCAGTCGTTCGGGCTGCTATTTCTGTTTTTATCAGCAGAAAATTGAGTGGGTCAGGCTGAAGCAAGTACACCCAGAGTATTATGAACTGGCTAAGGCATATGAAAAACCAAACCGGGTAAACGGAAATGTCTTCTTCTGGTGTAAAGAGGAATCCCTCGAAGACCTTGAACGGCCGGAACGAATGCAGCAGATCATTGAGAACTGGGAGAAAGTTCAGGCAAAACAGCGTCAAATGAGGAAGGATGTACCATTAGCAGCAGTTCTCGCTGGGATGGCGTATGAGCCACCCCAGAGAGAAGGTTGCTTGATTTGCCAACTCTAATATTGGATGGTACAACTTATGACCAATGGTGAAAAATGGATCCGTCTGCTGAGGGCATATGGCCCGGTGCCAGATGACCTTGCCCAAGAAGCTGAACAAGTCGACAAACTGGCCGATCGCCTTGGTTTGCGCAGACTCTCGTTCCCTCACCCAGCTTGGCAACACTTAGCTGACTGTTTCCCTCTTGACTCCGGCGAATTCAAAACGGTTGTCCTTACAGGCACTGCGGGTGACGGTAAGACCACCCTTTGCTATCAGCTCGCAGAGCAGTTGACGGGGTTTCCCCCAAAGAACGATGGAAGTTCCGACGGCTTCCAGACATTTGAAGTAATGACCAATGCAGGTCCGCGATGTCTGACCATGATTTACGATC
>JAQUHM010000060.1 GCA_028683595.1 Geobacteraceae bacterium
GGAGTGAGCGAAACGGCAGAGCTGCAAGATAGCCTTGATGTGGCCCTCAGATTACATCCAGCCACGAAACAGATTTTCATAATTAATGACAATGGCACTTCAGGCAGGAAGGTCCTCGATGAATTGAAGAAACTAGAGACCATATATCAGGAGAAAGTGCAATTTAGCTTCGAGAACAGCCTCAATCTGGATCAAATTGTCGCTGATGTTTCAAAGCTTTCATCCGACACACTTATTTTTTATACTTTCTTTTACGGGGATCCGGCCACCAAATATTATGAGAACAGTGAAAGCATTTTACGCATTGCAGAACATGCACGGGTTCCAATGTATGGCGCATGGGATTTCAATTTAGGTTTCGGCATGGTGGGCGGCAAGCTTACCAATGGCTATGATCAGGGTGTGGTTGCTGGAAAGATGGGGCTGCGGATTCTCGAAGGAGAAAGGGCTGATACGATTCCGATAGTATACAGGAATCCAGCCCGTTATATGTTCGACTACCGGCAGCTGAAACGCTTCGGCATTGACAGAAGTCTCCTGCCGAAAGACAGCACGGTTATTAACGAACCGGAGACGTTTCGCAAGGTCAGGAAGAGCTTCATCTGGGCTGCGTTGTTCGGGATCGGGGGACTGGGGCTCCTGGTTTTTATCCTTCTTCTCGGTATCCGTGAACGCAGGAGGGTGGAAGACTCGCTTCGAAAGGCCCGAGCTGAACTGGAAGTTAAGGTCAAGGAAAGGACGCACGACCTGTCCTGCCTCAATGAGCAACTGTCGGATCTGAACCGGCAACTTTCAGACGCTAACGGAAAATTGGGGAACGATATTGAGGAACGGCAACAGGCGGAAGGGGAACTCAGGAAATCGCAAAGCATCCTTAACAAGATATTTGAGGCAAATCCTGACCATCTGGTAGTGATCGACAGGGACTTGAGGATTATCCACTCGAACTGGCTTGGAGGCTATGAGTATGTTCCACCGGAGATTCGCCACCTGAACCCGTATTGTTATGAGGCATACAACCAGGGACAGGATAAACCGTGCGAATCGTGTGCGGCACTGGAAGTTTTCAAAACAGGAAAGCCGGTTTTTACGGAAATGTACAATGCCAGGATAGGCTATCTGGAAATCCGGGCCGTGCCCATCGTTGATGAAACCGGAAATGTCCTGATGGTGGCGGAACATATCCGTGACATTACAGAGAAAAAAAAGATGGAGGAGGAGATACTGAAAGCCCAGAAGCTTGAATCTTTGGGCGTTCTGGCTGGAGGTATCGCTCACGATTTCAATAATCTCCTGACAGCAATTATGGGAAATATTTCCCTGGCAAAGATGTATGCCGATCCAGCGACAAAGGCATTTAATCGCTTAGCTGATGCGGAAAAGGCCTGCGAGCGTGCAACAGGACTGACGCAGCAGCTCCTCACTTTTTCCAAGGGAGGTTCTCCGGTAAAGAAAACGGCTTCAATCGTGCAGATTATTACCGATTCCGCAGGATTCATGCTGCGGGGATCGAATGTCAAATGCGAATTTACTCTGCAAAAAGATTTGTGGGCTGTTGACGTGGATGAAGGGCAGATGGGCCAGGTAATCAACAATCTTATTATTAATGCCGATCAGGCCATGCCGGATGGCGGCGTCATCTCGGTGACTGCCGAGAACCTGGCTCTCGAATCTTCGGATATTTTGCCTCTTCCGGCCGGGAGGTATATCCTTATTTCGATTCAGGATCAGGGCGAGGGAATTTCACCACAAAATCTTGCCAAAATATTTGACCCTTATTTTACCACCAAAGAGAGGGGGAGCGGACTGGGTCTTGCCACGGTCTATTCCATTATCAAGAGCCATCAGGGGTACCTGGATGTTGAGTCTACCGAAGGAGGCGGGACACTCTTTCGCCTCTATCTCCCGGCATCAGAGAAAGAAATTGAGCCTGCGGAAAAAAAAGGCCCGGAAGCGAATTCTCCTGCCCGTTCCGGCAGGATCCTGGTCATGGATGACGAAGAGATCATACGGGAGATAGCGCGGGAAGTACTCAATCACCTTGGCTATGAGGTCGAAGTGTGCGAAGATGGAAAGTCTGCCCTGGCATTATACCGTGAGGCGATGAATTCGGGGAAACGCTATGACGCAGTGATTATGGATCTGACAATTCAAGGAGGTATGGGGGGCAAGGAAACCATGAAAGCGCTGTACGCCATCGATCCTATGGTAAAGGGAATTGTCTCGAGCGGCTACAACAATGACCCGATTCTTGCCGATTTCAGGGAGTACGGATTCAGTGGAATGGTATCAAAACCCTATACGGTAAGAGAGTTACAAAAGACACTCAAAGAGCTGGTGTGATTCCATTTCTACGCCAAGGTTGGATCTTTCCGGCTGGAGATAATTGACGCCATTCCTAGGCTCTGCTACTCTCGATAGATCGGTCTTCTGTCCACGCTTTGAAAGAGAGAGTTTATGCTCGAACCATCCGCATATGTGAAAATTTTTATCGCCATCCTTGCCATCCTCAATCCTTTTGGTGTGCTGCCGGTTTTTCTTGCCCTTACCGGGAAATCACCGGAGCTGGAAAGGAAGAAGATTGCCCGGACCGTTGGTGTCTCCGTTGCGAGCGTGCTCGCGCTGACCGCACTGATTGGTGACAAGATCCTGCAGCTCTTCGGCATCAGCATCGCCTCCTTTCAGGTGGGAGGGAGTATTCTTCTTCTGCTCATGGCAATTTCCATGATGTTTGCCAAAGACACTAAAGGTGCCAATGAAGCTGCGGAAATTGCACCGGACCTGGAAAGCATCGCAGTGGTGCCCCTATCGGTTCCGCTCCTTGCCGGTCCCGGTTCCATTTCAACCGTTATTATCTATGCAAACCTTCCCGGCGGACCCTTCCATGTGTGGCTTATCATCCTCTGTGTGGTGCTTGCTTCTTTTGTCATCTGGATTATTCTCCGTATGGCAACCGGGATCGGGCAGTTGATCGGAACCCTCGGCCTTTCCATTGTCAGCCGGCTCATGGGCCTTCTGCTGGCGTCCATTGCGGTGGAGTTCTTCGCTAAAGGGATTGTCAAGCTGCTGCCGGGGCTAGGCTGATTGTGGTGCAAGCTCCTGTATCGATCCTCCTGCCGGTTCGCAATGAGCAGCGCCACCTGCCGGCTGCTTTGGATTCGCTCTTTCGCCAAACCTTGACTTCCTGGGAGCTGGTTGCTGTTGATGACGGCTCCACGGATGGAACTCCTGAAATTCTAGCCGAGGCGGCGCGGCGTGACCCGCGGGTGCGGGTGCTGCGTTCCCGAGAGCGCGGACTCGTGGCAGCACTGAACCTTGGACTTAAAGACTGTCGCTCTACCCTCGTGGCCAGGATGGACGGTGACGATGTCTCTCACCCCCGCAGACTGGAGCTTCAAGAGGCTTTCCTGTCCGAGAATCCCGCGACCGGCCTCGTTGCCTGTGGTTTCCGGCATATCCCCCGTACCGGTCTCGGCAAAGGTATGCTAGCCTACGAAAAATGGCAGAACAGCCTGACCTCCCATACTCAGATTCTCCGTGATCTGTTCGTTGAGTCGCCATTCGTTCACCCAAGCGTGATGTACCGCCGGGACATGGTCCTGTCCGTAGGGGGGTACCGGGATACCGGCTGGGCGGAGGACTACGACCTCTGGCTCCGGCTGGCCGCATCCGGGGGCCGCTTTTCCCGCCTGCCCCAGACCCTGTTTTTCTGGCGTGAGCATCCGGAACGCGCCACTCGGACTCTTCCCGAATATACCGCCGCGGCATTTCGGAAGTGTAAAGCCTACCATCTGGCGAGGGGATTTCTTGCCGGGGTGAAGCAGGTGACCCTTGCCGGAGCGGGTCTTGAGGGGAGGGCTTGGTACAGGACGCTGCGGGAGAAGCAGATCCGGGTTGATCGCTGGGTGGACGTGGATCCGCGCAAGATCGGGCGCATCCTTCATGGGGCGCCGGTTTCGGGTACGGATGAAGTCACAGCTGAAAACGGAGGGAAGATGCTCGTTACGGTCGGCACGCGAGGTGCCAGGGACCAGGTGCGGGACTGGGCTTTCCGGGCCGGCTTTATCGAAGGGGAAGATTTTCTTTGTGTCACGTAGTTGAGGGGTTGGTAGTTTTTTGCATCTTTCAGCGGGACTGCTCAGTTGTCAGGTTTGAAGGCTGAAGACTGAAGGGTAAAAAATACCAATCATCCAACCAATCTCGAATAATGTCAGGTAAGATCTTGTTTGTTTTCGGTGGTTTTTGTTTTTGAGTGCCAGATTTTCCTTGCAGTCTTCAGCCTTCAGTCTAGCAACCTGAATGGTGTCCTTTCAGGTACACATGAATAGCCTCTGCAATGCCGATTGGCTCGAAGCGGAATGTCTCCCGCCAGGTGCAATCGCAGATACTTTCTTCCAGCAGCATGGTAATTTGGTCCATGGTGATGGGAAAAAAAGAAAAGCGTTGCAGAATCGATGCTGCCAGCTTCATGAATGGGACAGGGACATTCAGGGTTCGTACGGACTTCTTGCCGAGGGTCTTGGCGATAATCTCAAGGAGTTGCTGATAGGTGATGCGGTCCCGACCACAGAGCCCATAGCTCTGACCCACCGTTTCCGGCATCTCCAGGGCCATGGCAAAGCAGCGGGCCACGTCGTTGCCGTCGATGGGCTGGAGGCGGTAGAGTCCGTCGCCGACCACCGGTACAATGGGCAGGTTTCTGATAATCCCGGCAAGTTTATTGATGAAATCGTCATTGGGGCCGAAAATGACGGAGGGTCGAAAGATCGTCCAGTCAAGGCCTGAGGCGCGAACCTCCTCCTCTGCGCGGTATTTGGTTTGATGGTAGAGAGAGACCGCAGCGGGTCGTGCGCCAAGGGCCGACATCTGGATGAACCGGTGAATTCCGGCGTGAAGAGCGGCTGTCAGGAGATTTTTTGTCGCCGCAACATGGAGTTTCTCGAAGGTGATGCCGCGTGCGGGAAACTCCCTGATGATTCCTACCAGGTTGATGACAGCGTCGCATCCCTGCATCGCTGCTACAAGAGTTTCCGGTCGAGTTACGTCTCCTTCAACCGCTTCGATGCCTGGTTCTGAGCAGGTAAGCCTTCTATGGGTGAGAACCCGCAGTTCGTGACCTTTTTCCAGTAGGGCGCACCGAACATGGCCGCCGACAAAACCGGTACCTCCGGCAAGGAAGATACGCATGGGGTTGCCTCCATTCTTGCTCAGGGTGAATACGGCAAGTGTACAGCGAAATCTGTCACATGCCAGAAGCAAAATGCAGCAGTTGCACGTACTGTCTGTCAGGATGCGCTATGTCCGGACGGGAAACTCTTGTTGATACTTTTGTAAAAGTTTGCTGATTTCCTGCTTCGTTGAGGCTGCTGCGGGACCAACTGCAACCAGGTTTAGATTGTGGGGAGCAAAAAGGTCGTACGCCGTGTTTCGGATGTCCTCTGCAGTGACCGAGGCGCTTTCTTCCTGATCCTGCTCCAGGGTTGTAAAAACCTCCATGAGTTCGCCCCATCCGTACCGCACACCCATTTCGTAGGTTGAATCCCAACTGTATTCCAGATCAAAGAAGTAACTTCGCTTGACCCGCTCCAGTTCTTCGCCGTCCAGAAGATCGACGGCAAGCCGTTGCGTTTCTTTCAGGACTTCCGCTACCGCAAGGGGCAGGTTTTCCGGTGCGGTGGCCAGATCAATGGAGAAACAGCCGGTTTCATCGTAGGCCGATATGCCGGCACTGACCGAATAGGCTATGCCGAGACCTTCCCGGAGGGACATGAGCAGCCGGGAACTGCCACCCGCGCACAGGATTCTCCTGATCAATCGTGAGGCGGTGATGCGACGGTCCGGTCGGCTGAAACTTCGGAAGGCAAACTGCAGGGCCGTCTGACTATCCGTGTCCTTCACGAACAGCGACTGGGGCTCGTGCTGGTCGCTCGGGGCAGGGCTGGTGGCCGGAGGTGGGGATCCTTCCCATGAATCGAAAAAGCGTTCGCCGGCTGAGAACAGTTCATCGGGGTCGATATCACCGGTTACGGTCACCACCGCATTGGAGGGAACATAGTAGCGGAGAAGGTGATCCTTTAAATCCTGATCGGTAAATTCCGCGATACTCCTGAGAGTTCCGACAGTGGGCATTCCCAGGGGATTGTCGGGCCAGAGGAGTTTGCTGGCAAGATTGTCGGTATTGATATCATCGCCGTTTTCGTTGCTATCCTCCAGGGCTTCTTCGGTAATGATCCGTTTTTCGGTTTCTATTCCGCCAAGGGTTGGGCGCAAAAGCATGGAGGCGAATATTCCGAGTCCTTCGACCGCGTGTCGAGGATGAATTCGGGTGTAGAAACAGGTTGAATCGGCATCGGTTGCGGCATTGACGCTTCCGCCCAGAATCTCGAAGGCTGTTTCCAGTTCCAGGGTTGTTGGGTAGTCAGCCGTTCCGCGGAACAGCATGTGCTCGAGAAAGTGAGAAAGTCCTTCTTTTCCCGGCGGGTCGTTGCGACCGCCTACTTTCAGGTAGATGGCAATTTCTGCGCTGTGGAGATGGGGCAGCTGGACAGCCATGATGCGCAGTCCGTTTGACAGGGTTTTTTTGCTGCAACGGATCATGAAACCTCCGGGTTTGAAAAAGTTGATTCTGCCGATACGGAACAGGGTGTCGGCTCAACCTAGCGGAAAGAAAGTATGATGTCAAAGGGTTTCCCCGCCCCTCAGCGTTTTGCGCATCCCCGCTCACTTTGCCGTTGTCATACGGGCTGGGAGAGATTACTATGGATAAAAATCCCGATCTGATTTTGCCAACACGGGACTTATGGAAACACTATGATCACACGCGAAATTTTAGAACAGTCACTAGCGGGGTATGTGCCAGAACAACTCGACCTGCATGTTCAGGGGGGCACCCATGCCGCGGTTGCTCTCATCGTCAAAGAAACGCCATCCGGGCTTCAGCTGCTTTTTATGGAACGGGCGGCGAACGAAAACGATCCTTGGTCAGGGAATATCAGCTTTCCGGGTGGGAAGGTGGAAAATGGCGATGGGGACCCACGTGCCACTGCGGAACGTGAAACCTGGGAAGAGGTTGGTATCGATCTGGGCAAAGCAAGCTTCCTTGGCCGCCTTTCCGATATTGCCGGCATTCGCATCCCGGTCCACGTTTCTTGCTTTATCTACCTGCTGGAGGAGGTCGGTCCTTTCCGACTCATGAAAGAGGAAGTTCAGGATGCATTCTGGGTGTCCTTTTCGGATCTTACTGACCCTTCACGGCATGGCGAGAAGAGAGTCCGTTTTGACGGCCAGACAATGATCCGCCCCGGGATAACCCTTCCCCATCCGGGAGGACCGGCGTTGTGGGGGCTCACCTATTTGCTCGTCATGGATTTAATCTCATTGTTGAAGCTCTGACGGTAAAGATGTTCCTGCTCCGTCCTGATACCTACAGTTCCTCGAAATCTTCCGGCACGTCCTCGTAGTCATCTTCCCCGGATTCCGGTTCGAAGTCATCTTCCCGAACCCGCTCAAGAAACCTTTTGTTTTCCTTGATAAGGCTCCGGATTTCTCTTGCAAGTTGTTCAAACTCATCCGGGTCAGTCGTCGTCATTAGCACCTCACAGGCGGATTATTTTCAGCGCCTTCTCATAAAGCGCTTCGTATTCCCCTCCTGAATGATCCCAGGAAAAATCTGAGTTCATGCCGTTTCGTACCATCTTGTCCCATTTTTTCCGGTCCTTGTAGGCTTCCAGGGAACGGCTGATTGCGTCCCAGAATGCCTCAGGCGTGTAATCATCAAAGGTAAATCCGTTTGGTTCGCGGACTCCGTCCCTGGTGTCGAAGACCGTATCGGCAAGTCCGCCGGTTTTCCTGACCACCGGTACTGATCCGTAGCGGAAGGCGATGAGCTGTCCGAGTCCGCATGGTTCGTAGTGTGATGGCATAAGAAACATGTCGCTTGCCGCGTAGATTTTGCGCGACAATGCCTGATCGAAGGTCAGGTTGATGGAGAGAGCGTCCGATGGCTTTTTCTGCAGGGAAGAAAACATCTTCATGTATTTTTCGTCTCCGGTTCCAAGGAGTACCAGCTGCAGTTTTTCTTTCTGGAGCTTCGGCAGGAGTGCTTCGAGCAAATCAAGGCCCTTCTGCGACGAGAGTCTTGTTATCATGCCGAGGAGAGGGGTTGTGGGGTTCTGTTCCAGCCCGAGAGCTTTCTGCAGGTTTTTCTTGTTGGCAGCCTTGCCCGAAAGGGTGGATGCCGTGTAGTTTTTAAAGATAAGCGGGTCTGTGGAAGGGTTCCAGTCCTGATAGTCGATGCCGTTCAGGATACCGTACAGGTCGTGAGCCCGTTGCTGCAGAACACCCTGCAGTCCGCAGCCCATCTCTTCCGTCTGGATTTCACGGCAATAGGCATTGGATACCGTGTTTATCACATCAGCCGTGAGAATTCCCCCTTTCATAAGATTGATCTTTCCATAGTATTCGAGACGGTCAATGGTGAAGTGGGAATCGTCCAGTCCAAAGGAGCTGAGCGCCTCCCGCTCGAAGACCCCCTGATAGGCCAGGTTATGAATGGTGTAGACCAGTGCGGTCTTGGAGAAAAACGGATCTTTCTTGTGCACCTGCTTGATGAGAAAGGGAATAAGGGCTGCCTGCCAATCATGGCAGTGGATGATGTCGGGGCGGAAGTCCAGTCGTTTCAAGAGATCCAGAACGCCCTGACAGAAAAATCCGAAACGCTGGCTGTTGTCCGGATAGTCTCCAGCAGGGGTACCGTAGAGGTCAGATCTTTGAAAATATTCGTTTTTTTCCACCAGGTATACCGGGATATCACCCAGGAAAGTCTGTCGCAGCAGTCCTTTCTGCATGACGCCGTCAACGGGAACCTCAAAACCTTTTCGGGTCTTTTTGATAGTGAAATTGCCTGTTTCCACACAGTGGTAGAGGGGCATGATGATGCGGACATCGTGGCCGTTTTTTCTCAGGGCCTTTGGCAGCGACCCGGCCACATCAGCAAGGCCGCCGGTCTTGGCAAAAGGTGAAACCTCGGAGGAGACGAATAGAATTTTCATTGCAAATCCTTTGCATTAATTTGGTGGCAAGGTAGTTTCCATCCGGAAACGGTCTTTTTTCGCCCTGACTTCGTCAATCAGCAGTCTTGTTTGTGCTACGTACAGTAGTACGTCTCCGCACAATTCCTTGATTTTGACTCGGCAGCCTTCGCTGTCAACTTTTGCAGGCAAAAGTTTCTTGTCAGGACAAAAAAATCCTCGTTTCAGAATTGGAAACCACTTGTATCACATCCGGAGTTTCCGGATGGAAACAAGGTAGTGAAGAGAAGTCTCCATATAAACAGGAATTTCACAAAAGAACTTTTATAATCCAAACGATACCATTTTGTCAAAAAGCATTCGTGGCGGAGAATCGCATCGGGAAATCGCCCTGCCTATACTGCCGCTTCCCGGAGAAATGCAGCGGCTTCTTCGGGTGGGGTCGGATTGATATGGAAGCCGGAGCCCCATTCAAAGCCGGCAATTGGCGTAATCCGCGGCACAAGTTCGATATGCCAGTGATAGTCATATTCAATGGAAGTCCAAAAGTCCGGCCTTCCCGGACGTGGTTTAAGTGAAGGGGCCGAGTGGAGGATAAAATTGTAGGGCGGATCCTTCAGAACTTCTTTCAGCCTGAGGAGCATGTCCTTCATGGCTCGAGCCAGTCCCTCCAGTTCGCTATCGCTCAGGAGCGCGAAGTCGTGGCAGTGTTTTTTCGGCATCAGCCGGAGTTCGAAAGGGAGGCATGAGGCATAGGGGGCGAAGAGCACGAATTCCGGAAAATCCTTGACGATCCGGTCACCTGTCTGAAGTTCGAAGTCGAGGATGTCGCAGAAGAGGCAGCGGTCTTTTAGCTCGAAAAAATCCCTGCATACCCCGAGTTCGGTTACGGTAACCGGAGGTACGAGCGGCACGGCGATGATTTGGCTGTGGGAATGGCTGAGGGTGGCACCGGCGCGAATACCGTGGTTCTTGAAGAGGACCAGGTAGCGGAGTCGCAGGTCTTTACGGAGATCGAGGATGCGGGACCGGTATGCTCTGAGGACATCGCTGATTTCATCCACAGTAAGATCCGCCATCCCCTTGGCATGCTCGGGGGTCTCGATGATGATTTCGTGTGCTCCAATGCCGTTCATTACATCATAGGGGCCGTATGCCCTGCTCTTGACCTCCCCTTCCACACGCAGAACCGGATACTTGTTGGGGATGACCCTGACCTTCCAGTTTGGTGCATTGGGGGGACCGGAGGAACGGATAGCAAAGATCTCCTGGGGGGACTTGTCTTCGTTCCCGTAGCAGAATGGGCAGCTGGTCATGGGGGTCGGCGTTTCCGCTGTGAAGAAATCGCTCGGGCGCCTACCCCGGTCGGCGGCGATGATGACCCAATGTCGCTTTAACGGGTCCCAACGAAGTTCTGACATGGTTCCTCCCTGTTCCTTTCACTACTCTATTACACGAGCCAGTTTTCCAATTCGAGATCCGGTCCCACATACGAGAGAGCCAAAGGGGAGTGGGTGGGCCAGCGGCCAATTTCCTCCTGTTCCCGTGTGAGGGTGAGGTAAGCAAATACGGTACTTTTCTTGTCTGGTCTGAGAACGGTGAGGGGAATTCGGGCTTCACAGACACGGCCAATTCCCCACTGGCAGAGCTCTCCGGTTTCTGTCCAGCTACCCTCATTTTTTACCAGCAGATCACTTTCAGACTTTTCAGCATCCACGACGAGCAGATATTCCCTTTCCAGGTGGAGATGCAGGTGCAGCAGGTCTCCCGGCATCAGCAGCTTTTCAAGCGGGGAGGCTCCGTCGAACCGGACGTAGAAAAAGTTTCTGTCATACCCGTAGAAAAAACAGAGGAGGAGACTTTCCGCTTCATGCATTGCCGATGACTGCCTGCTCAGGTCGTAGAGTCCGGCTCCCAGCCATTCGAAATAGTCGTCCACGATACCGTTGATGACCGGGGTAATGAGGGTTGTCGGCTTTCTGACCAGCCCTGCCGGTGTAACCTGCTTGATGGGCTCGAAGAGGGTTCGAGGAACGGGCAGGTCCAATAGGTGGTAGACCTGTATCAGGTTATTGCGGAAAAGACTGTCGAAATGGTTGCTGTGGGATGAAAAGTGATCGTCTCCGTACCACCAGAACCAGTCGCTTCCTTCTGCAGTGAAGAGATAGCGGCAGACCAGCCGGGCATTTGTTTCACTACTGGATGAACTGTCAGTTATTCCACCTCCACCGCTCAGGAGCGTCTCCACCTCAGGGTTACCGGTTACCGCTGCTTGTCGTGCCTGTTCGAGAAAGTCCCAGGCGCTGTTTTCTTCGTGATGGCCGATCCAGATGCCATACTGTGAGTTTATCCAGGATCCCGGATGAACGTGGTCAAGGACCTGCCTGTCCGAAAATTGCTCCAGCGCCCGAGATGGAGTTGTGAGGAGGAGTCCGGGCGTCTCTGCAATCTTGCGATAGAGGGTTGAGAGGAAAGTGTAGCCGTTTTCCGGGTAGTACTCCCAGGCATTTTCTCCATCGAGGATGATGGTAACGCAGGCCTTACGGCCAGTGGCGACTTTTCGAATTTCTTTGAGTCTTTCTGCGAAGTCGTCCGCTGCCCGTTCCTGCTCCCAACGGGAATAGGTGAAACCAATCAGATCGGAGAGCTGGTGATCGCGAAAGAGCAGGGATAGTTCGCTGCCCTTACAGGAGAAGGTATAGGGCCGGTAGAGATTTCGTTTCCGCTCACCGAGACCTTCGGGAAGGGTGGCGGCAAGGATTCCTTCGTCGCTTGCGGCCCAGCGGATGCCGCACTCTGCCATGATCGTCAGGGCTTCATCGCTGATAGACCCTTCAGAGGGCCACATGCCCGACGGAGCAAAGCCGAATATCCTGGTAAAATAGTCAATGCCCGAGGCCACCTGTGCCCTGGCGTCTTCCGGATGGCGGAAGCGGGTTTGGGGGAGATTCACCTTTGGCATGGCTTTACGGGCAATTCCGGTATCGCAGAGAAGGGGAAGTATCGGGTGGTAGTAGGGAGAAACCGAAAGCTCCGCTTTTCCCTCCTGATGGAGCTTTCTGTAAAGAGGGATGATCGCGCGGATGATCTCCCTATGAATGTCGAACAGGCGCATTTTGTCGTCTGAGCTGAAATTTTTTCCTTTATTTATCAGTTCTTGCAGCTCGGGCCAGCGGCGGCGGGCCATTTCTCCTGTCCAGGCGAGAAAAAACCAGACCTGCAGGTCGATGATTTCCTGATCACCGAAATTCCTCAGACGGTCGGATGTGCCATTCCTCGAGCCATTGCCAGCAAGATAAAGAAGTTCACGATAGCGGCTGTGCGGCTCGATCATTCTTTCCCGGTTCGCGGAAAAAAAATTGTCCAGAATGAAGCGCCGGTTTTCTGTCGTCATATCGGAAGGGTTCAGCCGACCATGAATCAGAAAAAGATCCACTGCCGTACCTTCCGCATATTCCTGAATCTGCTCAAGGAGTGAGGGTACCAGGTTGAAAACGGCCCGGGCTCCTTTGGTATCATCCACGATTGCGGCCATGTCGTAGTAATCCTTGACGGCATGGAGGTATGTCCACGGGAGATCATACTGTCCCGTAAGCGGATCCTTGTAGTAAGGCTGATGCATATGCCAGATGAAAGCTACCTGCAGTGATGCGGGCACTCAGGGCATCTCCTTTTTCCAGGAGGTAATTTTTTCGCGGTACTCTTTCAGAAGTTTCCGGGCATCCGCTTCTTTCTTTGCTTCGACGACAATCCGGATAAAGGGCTGGATCTGGTCGGGTAGCACCAGAACCCAGTCTTCGCCGAAATGGACCTTGATACCGTCGATGAAAGAGGCTTCTTTGTCGAGGCTGTCTTCACTCATCTTTCGCATCACGAGGCCCTTCATCTCCCAAACGCAGGGGATGGTGGTTTCCAGGTAGCTTCGGAAGGGGATCTCTTCCAGGACCTTTGACAGGGGCGTTCCTCTGGTTGCCGCCATCTCCACTGTTTTTGCGATGGCAAACATTCCGTCAAAGGAATTCTGGAAGCGGGGAAAGGCGAATTGCCCGTTTCCAGAGCCAGCCAACAGAACCTCCGATGATAGGGACGCTTCGATCATTGAGCGTTCGGAGGTTTTGGTCCGCTGAACGGTGCAGCCTCTTTCCTGGGCCATCTGTTCGATGATGGAGGGCGCCGATACCGGAACCGCGAAAACCCCTTTTACCCCTTTGGGGAGAGAGAGCGCTATGATGAGGGAGAGGAGTTCATCTCCGGTGCGGACCGTGCCGGTTTCATCCACCAGTATGAATCTCTCCGAAGTGGGGTCGAGCCAGAAGCCGGCCTGGGCATCCAGGGCTAGGACGATTTTGGAGAGTTGCTGCAGGTTGAGAGTCCGGTCCAGGCCTCTCTTTTCGAGACTTTGTTCTTCGATGTAGGCGTTGAGGGCGACTACCTCGCAGCCCATGGCATTCAGCAGTCCGGGCAGGAGCTGGCTGGCTGGGGAGGAGGTAAAGTCTACGACTACCTTGAAACTGCCCCGTGTTGCAACACTTGCTTCGATGGCGCGGAGAAAACCCTCGCGATAGAAATCGATGACATTTGCCAGTTCGGAGATGGCTCCCGGCTCCGAATGATGAGCACGCCGGAAATTTTCCTTATAAAAAATCCTCTCGATGTTTTTTCCCATTGCACTGGAAAAATCAATCCCGTCAGCATCCAGGAAAAGAATTTCCGTTGAGGCAGGATCATCCTGAGACTGGCGGAACATAACTCCGCCGGTTTCGCCAAAGGTCTTCAGTTTGTAGCGGAGAACCGGCAGAGGGATCATCTTCAGGTCACGAACATTTACCCCGGTGGAAAGGATACCGCCGAGAAAACTGCGCTTCAGCATCCGCGACGAGCGATGAGCGTCACGACCCGCCAGGATGAAGCTTCCTTTCGGCAGGGTACTGCCATAGGCACAGCCGAGCTTTGCCATAAATTCCGGGGTCAGTTCGATATTAGTGAGTCCACGGATCATGGCCCCCTCGAACAGGGTTTTTTTCCACTTTTCTCCCCAAATAAGGTTTCCGGAGACGATGGAGCCGGCTTCGATGAGTTTTTTCGGCCAGATTTTCACATCCTTCTTGATATAGACATCTTCGCCGATGGAGGTGTCGTCCGCGATGATGGTGCCTTCTTCGGTGATGACACCCTGGCCGATGCTCACGTTGCTGCAGATCACCGAGTCGACCAGCTTCGCTCCCTTTTTGATATAGACGTTGTCCCAGATAACGGTGCGGAAGAGCTTGGCTCCTTCTTCGATGGTGCAGTTGCGTCCGATGACGGAGTCCTTGATGCTCGAGCTTCCGAGGATCTGTGAATTGTCTCCGAGGATGACGGTTCCCTCCAGGGCCTTCATGTCTTCAAGGCGGACATCGGTCCCGAGGCGGATATCCTTGCCGAGGAGATCCTGTTTTTCTTCATCGATCCTGATATTGATTTTGCCGTGAAAGATATCGTGGTGGGCCTCGCGATATGAATCAGTGTTGCCGATATCACGCCAGTAGCCTTTGACCGGATAGCCGAACAGAGGATCCTTGTTTTTCAGCATGATCGGGAACAGGTCATGGGAGAAATCGAAATTCTCTTCTTCAGGGATGTAGCTAAAGATTTCCGGCTCCAGAACGTAGATACCGGTATTGATGGTATCGGAGATGACTTCACCCCAGCCCGGCTTTTCAAGAAACTGGGTGATCCTTTTTTCCTTGTCGGTGATGACGACACCGAACTGGAGGGGATCCTTTACGGAGGTGAGAGTGATGGTGGCCATTGCCCGGTGTTCGATGTGGAAAGCAATGATTTTCTTCAGGTTGAAGTCGGTGAGAAGATCGCCGCTGATGACCAGAAAACGCTCGGTGAGAAGTTTCTCGGCGCATTTAACCGCTCCGGCGGTTCCCATATCCTGGAGAGGTGTCACATATTCGATCTTGATGCCGAAATCCGAGCCGTCCCGGAAAAAATTCTTTACTATATCGGGTTGATGGTAGAGGAGCATGACCATTTCGCTGATTCCATGTTTTTTCAGTAATTCCACAATATGGAGCATGATGGGACGGTTTGCGAGAGGGATCATCGGTTTCGGGATATTACTTGTCAACGGTTGGATTCTGGTGCCAAAACCTCCGGCCATAATAACAGCTTTCAAGGGATTCAGTCTCCTTATGGGTTTTCTATGTTTCCAAAGGGGGCTGCCATTGCCCTACTGGATACACGGGGGCAACGCGGCAGTTTTAGCGGGTCAGGAAGGGTCA